>NZ_DALZPU010000008.1:0-123415 GCF_032017465.1 Moraxella sp. CTOTU47616 | reverse complement strand
ATTTTAATTTTATTTAATAAATATTTAAGATAATATTTTAAATAAATTTTTAAAAAAAAATTTATATATTTTTAATAATATAATTTACAAATTTTGCAAGAATAGGGTAGGGCAAAAATAGGTCGGGGTCATTTTTGATTTTATACAGCAAAATTAACGTGACCAAAAACTATCTAATATACCTAAATATACACTAAAATTTTGAAATAATAAAGACAATAAAAAAGCTGAATCCCTTCTAAATAAAAGGATTCAGCTTAATGTAAATTTAAGTATTTTAGGTGTACGTCATTGCCAAGGTCGGGGTCGCGAGTTCGAATCTCGTTTCCCGCTCCACTTAATCTTAAGTGATTAGCAAAAAAGCCACTTTATAGCAAAGTGGCTTTTTTATTGCTTTAAAATCAGCAAGTTAGATAATCTATTTTATTTAATTAGTACTCATTTGCTGTGACCCCGTTTTGTCACTAAGGCACATAAAAAAATCTTTGTGCCATAATTGTGCCTTAAATGTGCCATGGTTATTTCTCGACCAATCCGAAATCTGACTACAACCTTGATTTTTTTATTTAGATTGGCTTAACAGGGTTGCTTTCTGATAAATAAACTATGAGCTCATTGGTCATGCTTTTCAAACTTATCTCCAAGATAAATTAAGGCATGTCCCTAATTCACTTGAGCTTGGATTATTAAGCAAGCAAGGTAAATCATCGACTTAAAATTACGAGCTAATTTCTCATATTTCGTGGCCATACTACGAAACTGCTTTAACCTTGTAAACGTATTTTCTACTAAATGTCTGAGCTTGTATAAATAACTATCCAAATTGGGATTTGGCTGTTTGGCATTCTTGCATGTTGGTACGACAGTTGTCATAAATGGATTTTTGTAGTTCGTCCACCATGGCCTTGTCCAATTGGTTTATCAAAGCCCGCCCTAGCTCCACTTGCATGCTGATGACACCGTATGTAGCTTCCGTCACGGTACGAGTGTTTGTAGTGATGTAACACCCATTCTACGTCAAGGTATGCTCTACCTGCTCCCATAGTTCATCTGTCAGTGCGATTCATGCCATTTTTTCCTATACTAAATCCTATGAATCTAGGTGTATTTGGCACTTTTTATTTGCTTTTTGAAGTGAGGATATAGCCTAGTGAAAAATAAAATTATTTACCGTAAAGCTTTAAATCAGCGTTTTAGCTACATTGGAAAGAATAATTACCTGTCGTATGTGTTTCAATTGGCTCGTATTCATGATTCGGTTGAGGAGAAAAGGCAAGTGAGTGGGAATTGGAATAATATGAGTAATTATCTAAATGAGCGCCAGTTATAAACTTATATAATTTAGAAACACGACATTAAATTTTTTTGAATTTTATATTGACTTACACCCTAAAACCTTAATAAGCTCAATAAAATCCAATTAAATAAACTCAGATTATTTATGAAACTTATCGATAACATCAATAGCACTTTGGGAATAGATATTGGCAAGAATCTTAATAATCAATCTAAACTCAAAATTGCTGCTTCCTATTTTTCAATTTACGCTTATGCGGCCTTAAAACAAGAATTAGAAAAAGTTGATTCCTTTCAATTTGTATTTACATCACCCACATTTATTACTGAAGATGTAACCGAAAAACTCAAAAAGGAAAAACGAGAGTTTATTATTCCAAAAATTGATCGTGAAAGTAGCCTATATGGTACCGAGTTTGAAATTCATCTAAAAAACCAATTATCACAAAAGGCAATCGCTAAAGAATGTGCTGATTGGATAAGACGAAAAGCGATATTTAAATCAAACACTAGTAGTGCACCTATGCAGGAATTTATTAGTATTCAACAACCCGAGACATCTCTGACATACATGCCAATTCAAGGTTTTACCCCAACAGGTTTGGGCTTTGAAAAGGGCAATGCCATATCTAACATGGTTAATTGCTTTGATGAGCAATCTACGACACAAACTTTTATCCAGCTTTTCAATCGGATTTGGCATGATCCGACCAAAGTAGAAGACGTTACTAGCCAAATCGTGCAGCATATCGAGTCTGTATATCAGGAGAATCCACCTGAACGAATTTATTTCTTAATGCTCTATAATATCTTCAAGGATTTTTTGGAGGATATCAGCACGGATGTCATACCCAATGACTTAACTGGCTACCAAGATACGGTAGTATGGAATAAGTTATTCAATTTTCAAAAAGATGCCGCTTTTGGAATTATCAATAAATTAGAAACTTATAATGGCTGTATTTTGGCAGACAGTGTCGGTCTGGGTAAAACATTCACCGCATTGGCTGTGATTAAATATTATGAGCTACGTAATAAAAGCGTATTGGTACTTTGCCCTAAGAAATTGGGGGCAAACTGGACCAACTATAATGCCAACTTAGTCACCAATATTTTTGCCAACGATCGCTTTAGTTATGATGTCCTTTATCATACTGACCTATCTCGAAACAATGGTGAAACGTTAGGGATTGATTTGGCGAAAATTAATTGGTGTAACTACGACTTAATCGTTATCGATGAATCGCATAATTTTCGTAACCGTGGTACGTATAAGGAACGAGAATCGCGTTATGATCGTTTAATGAACAAGGTCATTCGTCAAGGAGTAAAAACCAAGGTGTTGATGTTATCAGCGACGCCTGTAAATAATCATTTTACGGATCTCAAAAATCAGCTAGCCCTGGCATACGAAGGCAATGCAGACTTTATAGAAAGTAAACTTGACACTGAGCGCGATATTGAGACTATCTTTCGTAGGGCACAAGCAAGTTTCAATACTTGGGCAAAGCTAGAACCTGAAGAACGTACAACCCAAGCAATCCTAAACTTGCTTGATTTTGACTTTTTTAAACTGCTTGATAGTGTGACAATTGCTAGATCGCGCAAACATATCCAGACATTCTATGACACTACAGCTATTGGACAGTTTCCTACGCGTCTTAAACCCCTATCATATCGCACTCCCTTATCCAATGATAAACAGGCTGTAACGCTCAACCGAATTTATGCAGAGCTGTCATTAATTAAAATGGCGGTCTATGCGCCTGTCACGTATATTTTCCCTAGCGCCTTGCGTAAATATGAGGAGATTTTTGATACTTTGGTTGAAGGAAAAGGGCGACTGAAGCAGGTTGATCGTGAGCGTAGTCTGCAAGCATTAATGACGGTCAATCTGCTTAAGCGTCTTGAAAGCTCAATCCATGCATTTAGATTAACGCTAACTTTTCTAGAGAAAAACATCAGCAATGTGATTGCGAAAATTGATGATTTTGACGCACGTGCGACAGATGACGAAGTAAGTATTGCGCCTTTGATGGGCTATGATCAAGATGAGAACGGCGAACTGCTTAATCCAGAAGACTTAATTGGCAATAAGTTGAAAATTCATTTGGCGGATATGGATCGCTTATCTTGGCGAATGGATCTTGATGGTGATCGAGAAATCATCAAAGGGTTGTTACGGATGATTGCTACGATTGACACTAAGAATGATGCTAAGCTACAACACGTTAAAAGTCATATCATTAAGAAGCTACAGCATCCCATTAATCCCGGTAATCACAAAGTAATTATATTTACCGCCTTTGCGGATACCGCTAATTATCTATATGAAAACATTGCTCCTTTTTTATTGGAGAACTATGGATTGCATAGTGCCAAAATTACAGGCAACGATAATACGTCTACCATCAAAACCCGCGTTAAGCGTCGACAGAGCTATGATATGCAGGGCTTATTAACTTTGTTCTCACCAAAATCGAAACAAAAACAAGATATTTTTCCAGAAGAATCTCGGGAGATTGATATTCTGATTGCGACTGACTGTATTTCAGAAGGTCAGAACTTACAAGATTGTGATTATCTCATTAACTTTGATATTCACTGGAACCCGGTACGTATTATCCAGCGTTTTGGACGGGTAGACCGCATTGGTTCATCAAACAGTGTGATTCAATTGGTAAATTATTGGCCAGATATCAGTCTTGACGATTATATCAATCTAAGAGAGCGGGTGGAAAATCGCATGGTTATTGTCGATATGACCAGTACAGGGGATGATAATGTCTTAAGTGCCCAAGCTAACGATATGGCATATCGACGTGAGCAGCTACAAAAGCTACAAAATGAGGTGCTAGACCTAGAAGACGCCAATACAGGTGTGTCTATTACAGACTTGGGGCTTAATGATTTTCGTATGGATTTATTAGGGTATTTAGAAGTGCATGAGGAACTAAAACGGCTACCGAATGGGCTGCATACCGTAGTACACGCACAGCCAGAAATTGGCTTAGAAGCAGGCGTTATATTTACATTAAGAGCAAGAAACCCCCAGATGGCAGGTAATCAAGCCAATCGTTTGTATCCGTATTACTTGGTGTATATCAATCAAAGTGGCGATGTGGTATATGATTACACCCAAGCCAAATATCTGCTGGATGTCGCTCGTAAAGCCTGTCGTGGCATAGACCAACCCATACCAAAAGCGTATGAGTCTTTTAACCGCAAAACCGATGATGGACGAAACATGGGACAGTATTCGGCATTATTGGATATTGTGATTCATTCGATTCGGCTGCTAAAAGATGAGAAAGATATTGATAGCTTATTTTCAGGACTGTCGACGACTGCCTTGGTGGATATGGTATCTGGGCTTAATGACTTTGAACTGATTAGCTTTATTGTGATTGAAGACAATTAGACAACGATGGTTTCTTACTTACGACATTAGTGGTAGGGAATAGTTGGCTATTTGAGTATAAGAAGTCGTACTGAATGAATTTCTTTATAGGGTATTTGCACAAGTTTTCTATATAACTAAGGAAGTTACCCATGCTATATCACTATCCGTCAACGGCTAAAGTGGATAAAATTATTCCAAAAAATAAGTTCTACCAACGAGGCAGTGCCAATCACCGTATCGAACGCTTGTTTGTGGAGCAAGTGGAAAGTATCCGATGGGCGTATAAGCTCTCACCGCATACAATTAATCTAAACGATAGCGAGACAATTAAAGAAATCCAAATTTTTAGTATCGTCAGTCGTGTTGAAAGGCTAGATACGGAAGTTTTGCAGTTTATCGATAAATTGATACCATCACCGATTATCTTTGAGATTCTCTTTGAAGATAAAATCAAAGTCATCGCAAACTATAAACGTCAAAGCCAAGCAGACAGCCAAAAATTCGTCCTAGGCAAATACTACGCAACTGATTGGCAGGACCTAACACAGCGTGAAGATTTACCGATTGTATTTGGAATCGCGGATTTGTATGAGTATTTTATTGAGCAGTTACTTATTCATACCAACAAAACGACAAATAAAACGTCTTCGAATGTCTTTTTGTCGCCAAACGTCGGAGCTAACCTATCTACAACGCATCAAAAGATTGCTAGTATTGAAGAAAAGATTGCCCATACCGAAAAAATGGCACTGCTTACCAAACAAATCAATGAGTTGCAAAAACGCATGTATAAAGAAAAGCAGTTTAATCGGCAAGTAGAGATGAACTTGCAGTTACAAACGCTACAAAAACAGCTCAAAGATTTAACCCGTTAAAAGGTCAATGAATGATTTCAAATAATGATTGTGAAACGGTACTACGTCTTCAACAATTAATTGCTGAAGAAGAAATGTTATGGTTAAAGCAGTTTGATAGCTTGACAGATAAAGAAGCCGAAGTGTTAATCCTTGCCAAGAAAATGGGACAAATTACTAATAAAGATATTCGAGAGAATATTGGATTAGATACACTTCAAGCGAGTAGTATTTTACGAAAATTTTGTAAAAACAACTATTTACTACAACATGGTAAAAGTAGTAATAGCTATTACCTTTTAAATAGTTGCTATACTGATAACTGCGACAGCCTAGCAGGTAATGACCAAGCCTTGACAGGTGCAAGCACTGGTAATAACGTTTCTAGCTACCTTAATAATGACCTAAGCACTGGGATTAACGAGCCGAGCACTGGGATTAACGAGGCGAACACTGGGATTAACGAGCCGAGCACTGGGATTAATGATGTCATTATCATCAAGGAAGTAGGGGATTTAAGTAATGATATGCTACTAAATCTACAATCCATTGTAGCGTCCGCAAGGGCTAAAGGCAGATTCACCCCTGAGCAATCAAAAAGCATCGTATTACAAATTTGTCAAAAGCAATTTATGAGCAGTAGTATTTTAAAACATTTTCTCAATCGAGAGATTGATACGATACGCAGAAAGTATTTATCACCCTTGCTTAAGGAAGGGTTACTTGAACTTGCTTATCCTAAAACATTACAGCATCCAAGCCAAGCCTATCGCACAACCGACAAAGGGCTAGCGTATCTACAAACGCTAGACGACAGTCCACAACAAGGCTGTCTCATCTAATCCGCTTAAACCAATTAAAAATAAGGACTATTCATGACCACGCTAAAAATGCACACCCCAAACCTAGTCGATAGCAATATTGAGCGTCTTGCCGAGCTGTTCCCCAACTGTGTCACCGAGAAGCCAAAAACCGATGAGCAAGGCAAGGTTATCCGTGATATGAACGGTGAAGTAGTGCTTGAGCGGGGCATTGATTTTGAATTGCTCAAGCAAGAATTATCGCATTCGGTCATTGATGGGTCGCAAGAGCGTTATCGCCTTGACTGGGTGGGCAAGCGTGAGGCGATTGTGACCGCCAATAGCCCGATAGCCAAGACGTTACGCCCGTGCCGTGAGGAGAGTGTGGATTTTGAGACGACGGGCAATTTGTTTATTGAGGGGGATAATCTTGAGGCATTGAAGCTATTGCAGGAGAGTTATCTTGGCAAGGTGAAGATGATTTATATTGACCCGCCGTACAATACGGGGAATGATTTTATTTATAACGATGATTTTGCGGCGGATACGGCTGAGTTTTTTGAGCGGTCGGGGCAGGTGGATGGCGATGGTAATCGGTTGGTGGCGAATACGGAGAGTAATGGGCGGTTTCATAGTGATTGGTTGTCGATGATGTATAGTCGGTTAAAATTGGCTAGGAACTTGTTGTCTGATGATGGCGTTATTTTTATTTCGATCGATGATACCGAAGCTAGTAATTTAAAGAAAATTTGTGATGAAATATACGGTAGTAGTAACTTTTTAGCTCAAATAATTTGGGAAAGAGCTTTTTCTCCAATAAATTTAAAAAAGCACTTTTCAGAATCCCATGATTTTATAATTGCCTACTCCGTTGATAAGGAAAAGGCTCTAAGTTATGGTTTAGAAAGAAGTGAAGAAGCTGATGATAGATATAAAAATCCAGACAATGACCCAAGAGGTGTATGGCAAAGTGATAATTTCTCGGTTGGTCCAGCAATTGAAAATAAAATTTACGAAATCACTACTCCTTCAGGAAGAAAAATTATGCCTCCAAATGGCAGATGTTGGTTACTAACTCAAGATAGATTTGAAGAATTTAAAGCTGACAAAAGGATTTGGTTTGGTGAAGATGGAAATAATGTACCACGAATTAAACGCTTTTTATCAGAGGTTAAAAACTCGGTCACTCCTATGACAATATGGAAATATCAAGACGTAGGACATTCACAATCTGCAAGTCAAAACTTAAAAAAACTTTTTGATGGTCAATCTTTTTTTACATATCCAAAGCCAGTTGAGTTAATTTCAAGAATAGTAAAGTTATATTCTTCAAAAAACGATATTGTTATGGATTTTTTTGCAGGGTCATCGACAACGGCTCATGCGGTTATGCAACTGAACGCCGAAGACGGTGGCAACCGCAAATTTATCATGGTACAAATCCCAGAGGCAACGGATTCAAAATCCGAAGCCCATAAAGCAGGCTATCCTACCATCGCCGAAATATCCAAAGAACGTATCCGCCGCGCAGGCGCAAAAATCAAAGCCGACAATGCCGACAAGGAAGGTATCAACGAGCTTGACACAGGCTTTCGAGTGCTAAAAATCGACACCAGCAATATGAACGACATCTACTACCGCCCCCAAGACTACAACCAAGACCTACTCGCTACACTCGAAAACAACATCAAACCCGACCGCAGCGACGAAGACTTACTATTTCAGTTTATGCTAGACACAGGCGTGCCGTTATCCCTACCTATCGAACGCACCACAATAAATGGACACACCATCTACCAAGTGGGCGGTAACTCACTGATTGCCAGCCTAGACTACATCGACGCAAATATGGTCAATGACATCGCCGCACTCAATCCACTCAAATTCATCACCAGCGAACGCGCCATCGCCACCGACAGCGACAAAACCAACATCAAAGAACGCTTTAAACAACTATCACCGCATACCGATGTACGCTTTATCTAAGGGAAAAAGGAGAAAAACATGAAAATTACCTTTAAACCCTTAGCCTACCAACTCGATGCCGTGCAAGCCGTCGTCGATGTGTTCCGTGGACAACAGCAGCTTATCGGGCAAACCCGCTATACACTCGATAGGGGCATACAGCCAACCCCCAAACGCGTGACACAACAGGCAGGGCTAGATTTTGGCGAAACTGATATATTGCAAAATTCTGCCTTACAAACCTATGATATGTTAGACGATGAAAATATCGGCTTTGCCAATACGCCGTTATTTGACTTGAATGAAATTCTTAAAAACATCCAAACGGTGCAAGCCAATAGACAATTACCAAAATCCAACGAGCTTGTTACCAGTGACAACAAAAAAGGCGACAATCTCACCACAAGCCCGCTTAATCTCAATATCGAAATGGAAACAGGTACGGGCAAAACCTACACCTACCTACGCACCATCTTTGAGATGAACAAACAATACGGCTGGAGTAAGTTTATCATCGTCGTGCCTAGTATCGCCATCCGTGAGGGCGTGAACAAAAGCATTGCCATGATGGCGGACGACCTACTGGCAGAATATGGCAAAAAGGCTCGTGCCTTTATCTATGATTCCAAAGTCTTGCACCACCTAGAGAGTTTTAGCTCGGATGGTGGTATCAACATCATGATTATCAATGTGCAAGCCTTTAATGCCACAGGCAAAGATGCACGAAGAATTTATGGGCAAGTACAATACAAAAATGGTGAACCAGTTTTGGATAAAGCTGGCAATCCAATAATGGAGGGTTTAGATGAGTTTCAATCGAGAATTCCGATTGATATCATTAAAAGAAACCGCCCTATTATTATCCTAGACGAACCGCAAAAAATGGGAGAGGGTAAAACCTTACAAAGCCTTGCCAACTTTAACCCGTTATTTATCCTACGCTATTCCGCCACCCACAAGCGTGACTATAACCTAGTGTATCGCCTTGACGCACTGGATGCCTATAACCAAAAACTGGTCAAAAAAATCACCGTTAAAGGCATTGAAGTCAAAGGCTTGACGGGCACAAATGGCTATCTGTACTTACAAGACGTGGTTGTCTCAAGCAAAGCGCCCGTTGCACGGCTAGAGCTAGAAATCAAATCAACCAAAGGCGAGTTTCGACGTGAAATCCGGAATATTGCAAAAGGCGATGACTTATTTGTGGTATCCAAAGAAGCCGAACAATACAAAGACCGCTATACCGTCACCCAAATCACCGCTGACAGTATCGAATTTGCCAATGGCATTGTGCTACACATCGGGCAAGGTAGCAGTAATAAAGGCGATGGCGACGATAAAGATTTACGCCGTATCCAAATCCGTGAAACCATCCGTTCGCACTTGGATATCGAACAACGCTTGTTTCACAAAGGCATTAAAGTTTTAAGTTTATTCTTTATTGACGAAGTCGCCAAATACCGCCAGTACGACATGGACGGCAATGCGGTGAATGGCGAATATGCTGATATCTTCGAACAGACTTACAGCGAAGAAGTAGGCAAACGCATTGATTTAAACCTAACAAATGACCCATACCAGGACTATCTTAAAACCATCACTGCTCAAGGTACGCATAACGGCTATTTTAGCCTTGATAAAAAACGCCACATGGTCGATCCCAATGTCAAAAGCGTTAAAGACGAAGAACTGGGCGAAAAAGTGCTGGTCGCTGATGATATCGATGCCTATGATTTGATTTTGAAGGATAAAGAATCCTTGCTTGCCTTCCCCGAACGGCTCGATAGTGACGAACAAATCGCTCGTAAAAATGTGCGTTTTATCTTTTCGCATTCTGCCTTGCGTGAAGGCTGGGACAACCCCAATGTCTTTGTCATCTGTACGCTCAAGCACTCGGATAACGTCATCTCTCGCCGTCAAGAAGTGGGACGTGGCTTGCGACTTGCAGTCGATAGACATGGCACACGCATGGACAGTGGCTATCTGCCACTCGGTGAAATACATCGGCTGAATAACCTAACCGTGATTACCAATGAAAGCTATGCTGAATTTGTCGGTAATCTACAAAAAGAAATGCTCGAAAATCTTGCAACTCGCCCGAGCAAAGCAAATCCACAGTACTTTACGGGTAAAACCTTGGTGAGTGAACTGGGTGGGCAAATGGTCGTTGATGCAGATACAGCTAATGAAATTTTCTTCTATTTACGTTCTCATGGTTACACGGATAAAGCAGGTAATCTGTCAGAAAGCTATCATCAAGATAAAGAAAACGGCAAATTGCCAGAATTACCAGAAGAATTAAAACCATTTGAAAATTCCGTTCATAAGTTAATTGGCAGCGTTGTTAATCCCAACGCCTTTGATAGCATGTTTAACAACGGTAATAAACCCAAAAATACCATCAACCCAGACAATCTAAACCGTAAAGAATTCCAAGCCCTATGGCGACGCATCAACCAAAAATCGATTTATCAAATCCAGCTTGATAGCGAAAAATTAATTGCTGAGAGTATCAGCGAAATTGATAAAGTTAGCCGTGAGCGTAACAACAACTTTGTCCAGTCACTCACCTATACCGTCAAAACATCTGAGCAAAAAGATAGTCTAGATTACGACACACTCAGACAAGGTGACAGCTTTGGGCAAGTGCAGTCAAACCGTGAGCAATACAGTGTAAATGTACAAACGCCGATTCGCTATGACCTTATCGGGCAAGTGGCAAGCCGTACCAATCTGACCCGTCGTACTGTCGTTGCTGTATTGAGTAAAATAAACTCAGCGGTGTTTTCACAGTTTAAACATAACCCAGAAGCCTTTATCAGCGAAGTCAGCCGTATCATCAACGAGCAACAAGCCAAACTAATTGTACAAAACATCGCCTATGAGCTTACCCAAGAGCGATACGATAGTAACGATATCTTTGTAAGTAATATTCCTTTGTCAGATACCGCAATTAAAGCCAACCGTCATGTCTGGGAGTATGTGGAAACAGACTCGGATGTTGAACGCAAATTCTTGGCAGAGCTAGAGCAGCACATCAATGAAGTCGTAGTGTATGCCAAACTGCCCAAAAACTTTGTCATCCCCACGCCATTTGGCGGTTATAACCCTGACTGGGCGATTGCCTTTAATCAAGACAAGGTGCGTCATGTCTATTTTGTCGCAGAGACCAAAGGCTCTACCAGCGAAATAGACTTGAGAGAGACCGAAAAACAAAAAATCGCCAGTGCCAAAGCGTTTTTTGCCAAACTGCAACAGACACAAGGGAACAATAGCGAGCTTGAACAAGTGGATACCTTGGCGGCAGTTGAAAAAATGCCAGTTAGCTATGAAGTAGTTAATAGCTTTGACAGCTTAATGCAAATCGTAGGGATAAAATAGACAGAGGGCGTATCGCATAAGCCCAAACAACATTGACTAAAAAAGGCATCATCATGAGCTTTATGGCAAAATCGGCAAATTACCAACGTCACTTTCGAGAGTCGGCTGCATGGCGACTACTGCGAGCCGATAATGCCCCATTTATTTTAGCTTTTATTGCTACTGCTTTTGAGACCGACAATGAAATTAGTTATGGGCAAGCTAGAATATTGCTCGATAATGCTTTGGATGAAGCACGGCTTGATGGCAGTTGGCAAACCGAATCTAACGCAATGACCTATCTGAATGATTGGATAAAAAAAGGTTGGCTTAGAGAAATGGATAACCGCCTGACAGTCACTGACGCTACTGATAGGGTATTACGGTTTTGCCAAAGTTTTGATGAGCGGATTATCAGTACATCTGCATCGCATCTGCGGATTGTCCAAGAGTCGGTTCGAGATTTGGCGGTGATGATGAGTGAAAATACGGCCGAGCGTATCGCTATTTTAGAGAAACAAAAAGCCCAGTTAGAAAGCCAAATCAATGACTTAAATGTAGGTAAAATGGTCTATCTCAATGACTATGAGAAAAAGGAACGAATTCGAGAAATTTATAACCTTGCGTACAGTTTAACAGGGGATTTTCGGCTACTTGAAGAAGAAATCCGCAAAATGGATAAGACCTTACGCGTACAAATGATTGATGATAACTTGAGTAAAGGCGAGTTACTGCAAAAAGTATTTGAACAAGAAGACTTACTTGCCAAAACTGATGCGGGTAGTGCATTTGATGGATTTTTTCATTTGTTATCCGATGACAATCGCTTAACCGAGTTTACCGAGCAGATGCGAAGTGTGCTCAAAACCACTGATAAAAACCAACTTGCCCCACATCACCACCAGTTTTTGAGCACCATTATTTCAGAGCTAACACGAGAAAGTGATAGAGTATTTCGTATCAGACGACGTACTGAAGAACAGTTAAAGTCTTACATTGAAAGTGGCGCAATGAGCGAGAATCATGCAGTTGATAGGCTAATTAGTCAACTTGAAAAACGGGCAATTGCCTTTAAAGACACGCCAAAAATTATTGATAAATACCTGAATCTAACAATTAAAGTCGGCAAAATGCCGTATTCATCGCCTGATAGTATACGGCTCAGAATTGCTGAAGAAAAACTTGATTTAAGCGACATTCAAGAGCATGAAAACAATCACACCCTAAGCCAAAAAACGTTAGAAAATTTAGAAACAGTCCAGGTCGTTGAAGTCGCCAAAAAAATCTATTACACCTTAGATCAATACGGTGCGATGAGCATAGCGAGTATCAATAACTATATGCCAATTCAAGCAGGACTTGAGGAATTGGTCGCGTTCATCCGTATTGCAAAAGCTGTCAAAGCCACCGACATCGGACAAACAGAGTTGATTTTGGTCAATGATAAATTTGGTAATCAGCTAAAAGCAACTATACCTAAGCTAATTTTGACAACTGAGCATTTCCCTCAAGATTTTATCGATAATCCGATGGCTTTAGCGTTATAAAAATCTCTTACAGCGAATAAATCTGGAAAAATAATGACAAACAGCTTTTTTGACATGGTAACTAGCACCGATAATTCGACCTGTTTTGACACCCAACAGCAAAATGATTCAAAGGCTTCGAGAGTATCAAGCCAAAATATTGATCATGGTAGCGATAGGCAAAAACTGAACACACAAAAGATGGATGAAAATGGATCATTCGATGCGCGATCAGATGCTCAATCGACCGCTATTACTGAGAGTGACATGCCAGCTGACGCACGCCGAGCGTTGATTTATTTATCTCAGCAAGGCGTGATACTGCACAGTGCCAAACCGCAATTATTTGACAATATTGTGCGTCATCAAACCAGTATTCGCCGTCATTTATCCGAGATCTATTGTAGCTTAATTATTGATGAACATAGCGGAGTTGCTTTCGTAGCGAGAGCAGATTTTGTCGCAGAAAACCATGAACAGCTTAAAGGGCTAGATAATTTCGAAAATGACACCGAGCAAGCTGAACTGGATGGCGAAGATATTACGTCCATGATTCAAAAACGTACGCTCAACGTATATGACACGCTTTTATTGCTCAATTTGCGTAAGTACTATCAAGAACGCCAAAACTTGGGCGAGACTGAAATCATCATCGATATCGAAAAACTAGAAAGTTTAATGTCGCCATTTTTGCCACTCACCGACCACGGTTCAAAAGATAAGAAAAAACTCTCAGCGAGACTGGAGCATTTTGCTAAAAATCATAAATTGGTTACTCTCAAACGGGGCAACGTTGAACGCTATGAGATCACACCTATGATACGTTATGTCGTCAATGCAAGCCTATTACAAGCCATGCTCAATGAATACATCGCATTGCTTGGTGAGATGCCAGACAAGTATGACGATGAAGAACACAATCTAGAACAGTCGAGCAATGCTGTCACTAATCAAGTGAAAAATGACACAGTAGTAGAACTTAACTTGCCAACAAAAAATACAACAGGGGACACGCAACTATTCGGACAGCAGGACAGCCTATTTTAATATTAACACAGCACTAGAAATAAATCTTATAAGTAAAAAGAGATATGTCATGGAAGCCACGCTACTTAATCAATCCGATAACGGACAAATAAAACTACGAGAAATTTCGCTATTTAATTGGGGCTCCTTTGCAGACCTGCATACTGCTCATATCGACCCAAATGGCACATTGATTACAGGAGATAACGGTGCAGGAAAATCCACGCTGGTTGATGGACTAATGGCTCTACTAATGCCACCTAGTAGAGCCAATTTCAACATCGCCGCCGCTCAAAACGACAAGGCAGATCGTACCATTCTATCTTATATGCGTGGTAGTTATGGTCAAGAACATGATGGGACAACCACCGCCACTAAATCCAAACGCAGTCAAAAAGTCGTCACAGGCTTACGAGCTTATTATCGCCAAGATAATGGTAATGATATTACTCTAATAGCGCTATTTTGGGCAGATAACACAGCGACTAGTGCCAGTGATGTCAAACGCCTGTATTTGGTTGCCAATCGCGATGTAAAGCTAAAAACGGTACTGGCAGAGTTTGATGAGAAATATGACCGCACGTTTAAAACATGGCTGGAGAGTCAGCATATCAAGCATATGACAACCTTTGATGAGTATCAAAAACTGTATCAAGAAGTTTTGCACTTAAACAACAAAAATGCCCCAGCTTTGCTTTCTCGAGCATTAGGGCTTAAAAAAATCGATAACTTAACCGACCTTATCCGTACCCTTGTACTTGAGCCGAGTAACTTACGAGAAGATGCTCAAGCTATTGTCAAAGAGTTTCAAGATTTAAAGAAAGAACACGATATATTAGTCGATGCCCAAGAACAAGTTCAACGGCTTGAGCAACTACCGATACTCGCCAAAAGAATGGAAGAAGCCAAACAGCAACTTAGCGAACTTGAAGTTTTAAAAGACGCTATTCCCATTTATCTTGCCAAAATCGAACAACACGCCCTTGCAAAAGAGCTTGCAGTGCTAGAAGCGGATTATCGAACTATTGAAACTGCCATTCTTGATAAACAAACACAACTTGAGCAAACCAGACAAACTGCCGAAACTTACCGTGATGAATACATGAAACTTGGCGGTAATCGCATTGAATCGTTACAAAAAGATATTAACTATACCCAAGATGGATTACGCCGTACTAGCAAAAATGCGTCTGCCTATCAACAGCTTTGTGAAGTTTTGGATATCACAACAAACTTAACGCGAACCACCTTTATACAACATCAACAGCAAGCAACTAATAATCAAGCGATTTTAGGCGAGCAATACACCACTGCACAAAATAACTTTGGTTTAGCAACAGGTAAATTTAGTCAAACGCAACAAGATCTATGCAGTGTAGAAAGTGAAATAGAGCAAATTCGACAACGCCCAGACTCCAATATTCCATTACGTTTACAACATTGGCGAGATGCCCTTTGCCAAGAATTAAATCTATCACAAAATACCAAATTTATCGGTGAAATGTTGGATATTGAGGATAACCAAACCGCTTGGCAAGGGGCAATCGAGCGCGCTTCAGGGGGTCTCAAAACAACTTTACTTGTGAGTAAACAGGATTATCCAGCTGTCACTAGCTACATCAACACGCAACGGCACACGGGGTTACATTTACGAGTGCAAGTGGTTGAGAATACCAGCGCCACAGCGACTGAATTTTCAGCGAATGGGTTTTTGCGAAAACTTAAATGGCGAGAACATCCTTACCGTGATTGGCTTAAGGGGTTTTTAAAAAAATATGATTTAACCTGTGTCGATGATAGCGAGCAACTGGATAATACACCTTTTTCTATGACGATTACAGGATTGATTCATCGAGAATGGGGGCGTTTTGAGAAAAAAGATACGCATAAAATCGATGACAGACGTGAATGGCAATTGGGCTTTAATAACCAATCCTTATTAAACTCACTGCTTTCTCAACAACAAACGTTCAAAACTCAACTTGTCGAACAAGGAAAAATACTCGCACAAGCTCGCCAAGCCATGACCAACATAGAAATATTAAAAAATCGTTGGCACAAATTACTTGAAACCAACTGGGATGATATCAATGCACCGTTTTGGCAAACCCAACTCGATTACCAACAGCAAGAACTTGCCACGCTTGAAAATGCCCAAGGCGATATTGCCAAAGCAAAACAACTATATCAACAAGCTGAACAAAATCTTAACGAGTTACAAAGCCAGCTAATTAAACTTAATCGCAAAGAAGGGGCGAAATCTCAAGAATTAAAAAGCCATCAGCTTAAAATCACCCAAAACGATATCTTAGCCAACCACCCGATGAGCGAAGCCATCATAGAGCAACTGGATAAAAAATTTAAACAACTCGCTCACAATGCCGATGTATTAAAAACTCGCCTTAATGAAGACATTGAAAGTGCTAGTAATCGTATCAGTCGAGACAGTAAGTCAGCGATTGGTATTATGGGTAATTTTAAAGGCAATGAAAAATGGCAACCTATCACGTCAGATTGGTCAGCAACTGAGCAAGGTATGCCAGATTTTCTTGCCCATTATGACCATCTAATACAAGAAGGGCTTGCAAAACTTACGACAAAATTTAAAAGCCGTATGAATAATAATCTCACCCAATCGTTGGCGAACTTTAAGACCAAAATGAATAGTGAGTTAGAACAAATCAAACAAGGTATTGAGCAAGTCAATCTGGTACTTCAAAAAACCGAATTTCGCCAAGGTACATTTTTACGCCTAAAAATCAAGCCAGAACGCATTGTCAATGTAGTCGAATTTAATAAACAGCTTGCCATGCTCATGGAACTCATGACCACAGAAGAACATGAAAAACGCTTTAAGCTGCTTAGTGATATCAACGCGGTACTTGATAAAGCCGCTAATGGCACTACAGCAAGCAACCTTGAAAGCTTAAGACTGCTCGACCCACGTTACCAAATGAGTTTTAATGCTGAAGAGTTTAAAATAGATTCTGAAACAGGTGATGATATCGTGATAGATATATTAAGCTCATCAAGCGGTAAATCAGGGGGAGAAAAAGAATCGTTCGCAGGTATTATTGTTGCTGCAAGTCTTGCCTATGTACTTACGCCAACAGGAGGCGATAAGCCGATTTACAGTACTGTATTTTTAGATGAAGCTTTCTCCAACACCCAGGAATCGGTCAGTCGCCGTGTGCTGAAAGTATTTAAAGAACTCAATATCCATATCAACTTAATAACCCCTTACAAAAACCTTAACCTAGCCCGTGAAGCTGCCAATAGCCTGATTATCTGTGAGCGCAACATCAATGACCATGAAAGCAGGCTTACCGAAGTGACTTGGCAAGACTACGATAAACAAAAAGCGCAACAGCAAACAAGTCATCTGAATGAACAGCTAGCTGAAATGAACATTCAAATTACCCATGTTGAAACATAGGAACATGGTATGAATCAAATTCAAACTACGTGGGGCAAGCTGCCTAATGATGTTCTCAAAGAACTTAATCAGCGTTACTGGCAAAATTTAGGCAGATTTAAACAACTGCTGAACCATGGGATCTCCCAAGAAAATGCTATTGAAATAACACTTAAACCCCCAAGTTCTGGTAAAGTAGCCGCTCAAAACACGCTACATTTTCAAGCTTTTGTTAAAGCGTGGCAGATTTTCGAAACTCAGCATCCAAATAGCCATATCCAATTAGAAACTAAAAATTTAGGTTTTCTTGGTGAGCAATCTATTCCAGTAAAGTTAATTATCCATGACCTTAATACGCTTGCTGAAATTTTGGGCAAAGTGGCGATTGAACGCCTTGATAGTTTGCAATTTAAATTTAAAAGTCTAGTTCAACTTAGCCCAAATCCAGACACACAAAAAAGGATTTTTGATAGTTTAATTAATCACTTAGATATGATTGAACGTTTATCTAATGAACAAATTGCCAATCTAGTCATCTTGATGCCACAACTATATGAAGGTATGGGTAAAGGTAATTACCTTAGAGCGGTAAACGTCGCAGGTATTGACACTAAGTTTATAGAAAATAATTTTAGAACAATTGAGATTTTAGTGCAAAGCCTGCACCAAACCGACAAAGCTATTGCTTTAGATACCATTGATGAAAACAACCAGCTTGAATTATTAGATTGGCTCGGCTGTGAAAGTAAACCAAAAGATTGGCTATTTATCCGACCACTATGCGATGCATCAAAATTGGCTTTGGCGAATTTACCTATTTTAAAACTATCTTCTCAAACGTTATTAAACTTCGAATTACCTGCAGATAATATCTTAATCATCGAAAACGAAACACCTTGTTTTATGCTACCAAATTTAGCCAATACGATTGCTGTCGCTGGCGGTGGAAAGAACCTAACATGGTTAAAAGCACAATGGCTGAAGCATAAAAAAGTGGGCTATTGGGGTGATATTGACTCAGAAGGGCTAGCAATGCTCTCTTATGCCCGTAAATGCTGTGCTCATGTTGAGTCATTAATGATGGATAAACATACGCTAGGAAGCCATGATCATAAACGCGTTGCCGAGCCTGTTTTTAATCAAGTAGCACCCAAATTTTTAACCATTGACGAAGCCGAGTTGTTTGCGTTTATTCAGCAGCAAGATATTGACAAGCGACGACTTGAGCAGGAGTTTATCCATCAAGATGTTATTTTACAGGTATTAAAAAACTGGGTTCTTGGGTTAAAAATCTAATTTATTCATTATAGCAGTGGCATAAAGCTAATACGTTTTTTCAAACCCCGCCCTCACCAAATACGGCATATACTCCCCAATTTGGTACTGGTTTGAAAAGTATGCTGAGGTGAAATAAAAAAGACAGCTTGAGAAAAAGATGATAATTTGAGGTTATGAAGACACAAATTACAATCAGATGCTAAAGCTGTCTGGGTTTAAGTATAAAGAAAGATGGCTGGAAAATCTATGGTAAACAGAACTATCAATGCAAAGACTGCCATCGGCAATTCATCCATGGGATGGATTTAAGCTACCAAGGCTGTAAAAGCGATATTGATGACAAGATACGTTTAATGCTAGTTCGAGGCTGTAGCATTGCTGATATCGTTGTCATCGAGAAATTTAGCAAGTACAAAGTATTAAGCGTTTTGGTCAATTCCAATTATGAGATAAAACCTAAACGACGCTATTACCGAAAACTGCAAGTGGATGATTTTTGGACGTATGTAGGGCACAAGAAAAACAAGGTATGGCTTGTTTATGCCTATGACCCAGAAACAAGTGAGATTGTCGCTTTCATATGGGGCAAACGCAACTTAAAGACAGCCAAACAGCTACGAGCCAAGCTTGATGAATTAGGTGTTGATTTTGGCTATGTCTGCTGTGATAACTGGGATAGCTTTTTAACCGCCTTTGATTTTGATTTTAAAAAGGTGGGTAAATACCATACGGTTGATATTGAAGGGAACAACAATCGTTTTAGGCAAAGGCTTAGGCGAGTCTTTCGAAAGACAAGCTGTTTTTCGAAAAAGCTAGCAAATCATTTTAAAGCGTTTGATTTACTGTTCCACTATGTCAATTATGGCTGGGTCTAGGAAGCATACTTTTTATACCACAGCCAAAAAACGTATTGAATCACGGACTATATCGAATAAAGAAACCTAGAATATATTTTTCCAACTTTACGGTTATAATCAGATTAACCTTCTTACTCGACTCGTGATATGACCAGACTCTCCACTACGATTTGTGCGATGACCTTTCAAGGCAATGCCAGCAACCGCTTGCAGCAAGATGCATTTTTCTTTGTCGATGATTATTACCAAGAAGCGATTGGTATCACACCTGTGCATCGATGTGATGACGCCTTTTGTGTTGCGGTATCCGATGGTGTAGCAGAATCTAATCTATCGCAATATGCTAGCCTTAAGACAGTTAAAACAGTCAAACAACTGTGGCAAAACTATTTAGACAATTCAAATCAATCGGCTGTCATGGATATCTCAAAGATTTATGAAAAAGTCGCAACCCTACCAAAACGCTTTTATGGCGCGTCCGCGACGCTTGCCCTAGTCTATCGACCACTTGCTAAAGCCAGTGAAACCAATCCGCCCATCGTTATCAAACACATCGGTGACAGTAGAGTTTATTATTTTTCAGCTGCCACAAAAACTTGGCACTGTATCACCAGTGACCATAATCTAATCAATCAATTGATTGATGAAAAAGCGGAAAATGAAAATCGCCAAGCCGACTTTGGCGAATATAACCAAGACGGTATGGCAAGTCCTATGTATGCATTAACCGATTGTTTGATTGCCGATAGTGACTTAGACAACAATCCAATGCCTACTTTTGACAGTCAAACGTTAAAGGTCTCATCAGATGATTGCTTAGTGGTATGTACCGATGGCGTACATGACTTAGTGCCTTGCGATAAATGGCAAAGTATCGATAAGCATACCGATTTGCAAGCATGGCTTAAACAGTTACGTAAGCAGATTTATGCCTCTGAAGGTCGTGCGTATGATAACGCAACAGCAATTTTAGTAAGGTTTGATGAGCATTAAAGAAAAAAGGCGTGTGTGAAATGGAAAATAATTCATCAGTACTTGATAGTGACATTGTAAAAGTCGATAAATATGAACCACATAAAATTGCCAATGGCAAAAATGAAGTCACTTTTTTTGTGGCGAGTGATGAGGTTGATTTGGCAGATTTGCAACGCTATCGGATACAGGCGCAAACGGATTATTTGATTGCGATTAATGGCACTGGTAAAGATTATGATTGCCTAAAACTTGCGGATAATGTCATCTTGTGTTCACTAAATGAAGTGCCTTTAGTTATGCAAGCATTTCAACGACTACATAGCGGTAGTGGCATCATTG
The DNA here is from genome assembly GCF_032017465.1 of Moraxella sp. CTOTU47616. Classification (NCBI taxonomy): domain Bacteria; kingdom Pseudomonadati; phylum Pseudomonadota; class Gammaproteobacteria; order Moraxellales; family Moraxellaceae; genus Moraxella; species Moraxella sp. CTOTU47616. The sequence continues at coordinate 102,321 of NZ_DALZPU010000008.1, read as the reverse complement.
GTATGAGTTGGGACGAAGTAAAATGGGCAATTTCTGGTAACAAAAATATTGAATTTTTACATGGTGTAGCAGGTGGTGAAAATTGCGTGGCTTTAGCATGTGAACAGTTTATCTCAAAACTACAGAGACTATCATCCAACTATCCGATTAAAAACGTGATGATTAATATGTTTGCGGATATTAGTTTTGGTTGTGAGCAGCAAGATTTTATTATCCAACAAATAGATAAAAATTTAATGGTTAATGATGCGACTACATTTTATCAGTTAAGTTTCTTTCATGAGTTTGATTACTGGAAAAAAGGTGAGCAGGGTTGTTGTATCTGTATGTTTTTGGTTTATGCCGATAAAGAAGATGATATTGAGCCAGTTATTATAGAAGACGATATACCGATGAAAACCACTAATCCAACTCAAAGAGCAGGCAACTCAATTAAATAGTATCTCAGACGACAACAGCAAAGGAATAAAAATGGATAATACAACCAAGTTAACCCATTTTGCCGAACACCTTAAACAAGCTGATGGTTTACTCATCACTGCAGGCGCAGGGATGGGGGTCGATTCAGGTTTGCCTGACTTTCGAGGTGACCAAGGATTTTGGAAAGCCTATCCACCGCTAAAGCACCTTGGCAAAAGCTTTGTCGATATGGCGACGCCAGAACTGTTCCACGCCAATCCAAAATTGGCTTGGGGTTTTTATGGTTTGAGGCTCAATGCGTATCGAGCAGTCGAACCGCATCAAGGTTTTCATCTACTTAAAAAATGGTCAGAAACATTACCCAATCTTAAAAACGGCTCATTTGTGTTTACCAGTAATGTCGATGGTGAGTTCCAAAAGGTCGGATTTGACGATAATAAGGTTTTTGAATGTCATGGCTCAATTCATTGGTTGCAATGTTTGGATAATTGTACCCGTGATATTTGGTCAGCCGATAGCTTTGTGCCTGTTGTTGATGAATATCATTGTCAATTAATCAATGATTTTCCCTTTTGTCCGCACTGCGGCGGAATGGCGCGCCCCAATATCTTGATGTTTAGCGATTGGCATTGGCAATCGCAGATGCAAGACGAAAAAGAGCAGAAGTTAATGGCTTGGCTAAAGCAAGTTAACAATCTAGCCATTATTGAATTGGGGGCAGGGACAGCTGTGCCGAGCGTGCGAAATTTTGGTGAGCGGTTAGTAAATCATTCAATTAACGAGTCGGTGAGTCTACTGCGTGTCAATATACGAGAACCGCAAGTGCCTAATAAGAGTAATTGTTTTGGGGTGAGTGTGGGGGCGTTGGAGGGTCTGATGTTGCTAAATGAAATTTTAATTTCAAGCTAGAAAAATATTTTATAGATATTAGTTTGATGATATCATTTATTGAAGAGTAGTTTAAATAAATACAATATGTTTTAAGAGGATCTTAAATTATGAAAAAAGGTGCAGATATATCTTCATGTGAACGTTATAGATACTCACTTTGGAGAATTTGGGATGAAAATAAGCCTTTGATTGGGTTTGTTGGATTAAATCCTTCAACTGCCGATGGAGAATTTGACGACAAAACAATCTCACGATGTATTAAATTTTGTGAGGAGTGGGGTTTTGGTGGATTTTATATGATGAATTTATTCGCTTATAGATCGACTGATTCAGGAATGATGATGAATGAAGAAAATCCCGTTGGCGATGATAATAATAAATTTTTGGCAGAGCTTGGCAACAAAGTTCAAAGAATAGTAGTTTGTTGGGGCAATAATGGTGCTTTTCGAAATAGATCAAATGAAGTTCTAGAAATGTTAAAAGGCAATGATTTGTATTGTTTAGCAATTAATCAATCTGGTGAACCTAAACACCCCTTATATGTAAATGGTTCTGCTCAACTTATTCCTTATATTATTTCTGGTGAATTATAAATTGAATAGATTATGACAAATGTAAATTTAAGATATTAATAATTTATTATTAATTCATTATTTTTTTTAATCTAAGAAATTCCCAAAACCTAAGCCATTGGCTGCAACCAACGGTAATCGCCTTTTATATTGGAAGGCAAATAAAATGAATATTATGGAAAAAAACCGTGGCGAACGCTTGATTTTACTGTATCAATATTTACCCAAAGGCGAAAAAAACGCCAAAACGCTAAGCGAGCTATTAACCAGGTTTAACCCCACAGGCGACAAAGCCAAAAGCCGAGCCAAACTACTAGAGCAAGATTTGCTTTCTTTATACTCTTTATTTGGTGACAACTCTATTTGTCGTATGCCAGCATGGGAAGAAGGGTCAATCGCAGGTAAAACCCCAAAATACTACCTTCACCCCAACTTTACCCTAGATAGCTTTGACAATGAAAACCTATTTTTTTGGGAAATGCTTGATAAATTCACTGCCAACTACTTACCTAAAAATATTCACAATAAATTAACTGCCAAGATTGCGAATGTAAAAAATCATCAAAATCTGCAATATCAAATTAGTCAGCTTGGGCAATGGAAAAACCACCTATTTACGATACCAAGTTTATTGCAAGCGCCTAAATACGATGAGCATATTCTAAAAACCATTCATCAAGCCATTATCGATGGCAAAAGGTTAGAAATAAGTTATCTAGCGAAGTGGGCAAATGAGCCTGTTACACGGTGGGTTTATCCAAGGGGATTGATATTTATTGATAATATGATTTACCTAACTGCTTTTTACAAAGTAGAGGAAAGTATATCGACGCCTGAAAAAGTCTACTTAGATGCCAATCGAAATTACGCCATCATACGCATCCAATCCGTACAGATTTTAGAAGAACCAATACCCAATTGGGTGAATGATTTAAGTTTGGAAGAATTAAGTCGAAAGGGCGTGCTTGAAACCCATCTAACGCAGCGAGGAAAGACAATTACATTAAAGCTTAAAATTAATCATATGGCTGCCCAACATCTGACCGAGCGACCGCTATCAAACGATCAAACTTTAGAAAAAATGGATGAAGAAAACTTGTTACTTACAGCGACCGTGATGAATACCGTAAGGCTTGAAGATTGGCTAATCAGTATGTCGCATACGTCAGAAGTTATTGAGCCTGTTAAGCTCAGAGAAATTATTATTGATAGATTGACGGATGGACTGAATCAATACGCCAAATAAGATCATCAAATAGTAGTTTTAGATTAAAATTGAAATAATTTCAAATTAGTGATAATTAAAAACCAAAATAGAACTAATTTTACATTAATGATTTAAGATTAATATGCTTTTTTATGTCATTTATAAGTATCATCCATAACTACTCAATTTAATCGTAAAGCCAACAAAATATTGGCGAAAAAGCTGCTATTCCTAAAGCAATCTACGTGATCGATGAACTATATGTAGCATAAATATCTCATTTTACGTGACAAATATCAGAGTTTGAAGAAATAAACCGATATTAAATGACTTTAAATACATCGTAAAAAAATCCCTGGAACTATTTTAGTTTCAGGGATTTTACCTTAAAATCATTTAAGGTCATTAGGTGTAATTTTAGCGCCGAAAATTTGCCAAGGTCGGGTTTTTTTAACCCACAGCCAAATCTTTCATACCCCACAGCCAACTAACCACAAAGCAGATTTACTCTGTTTGGTAATCTGAGGCGTGGATAGGGGTGTTTGGCTAATATTGTGGGTAAGCTCGCCTACATTAAGACCGCAGCTGGTCAAAAGCGCGGATAATAATTGATATTTGACGGCATAATTCATGTTTTGGGTATTGGCAATGGTGTGGGTAACCATACCGACCACTTCGCCTGTGGGAAGCAGGAGCGGACTGCCACTTGAGCCAGGCTGAATTGGCGCAGTAAACTGCATAAAACGAATATCATTGCCAATGCCTTGTAGCCCTGCGATATTGCCTTGGGTGACTTGTAATTGGCTACCAAGACCTGTTAGCGGAAAACCAAGCGTGGTAATCTGCTCACCCAGCAAGTCATAGCCACGTTCTCGCACGGGCAGATAACTTGGTAAAGGCTGATTGACTTTAAGTAACGCTGTATCACTACCTTCATCTGTCAGAACCACTTGGCATTCCATATCGGGATATCCTTGTTGACGCAGTGCGATTTGCGTTGTCCCGTCCACCACATGCTCACAAGTGAGTAAATGATAGGGGTCAATCGCAAAAGCTGTCCCAGTCCAAGTGTCACCTGGCTGAGGGCGAGGACGTCTGTTGTCTGGTAGGGCGTGCAAAACGTTGCCTGTCGTCATGTTATTAGGGTAACGGGCGTCAAGGCTGATTTGTAAACGTTCGGCAAAATTGGCTAGACTTTGACTAGATGTTTCCGCGAGTGCTCGGCATTTATATTGCCCATTACGCTGGTAGATCTCCAGTACAATACTGGCTTTGATATGGCGCTCTGGGGTATGAAACGCATAGTCAATATCACTACCGACTTTGATACCCAGATCATTGACTTCCACGGCTGGGGCAATCACACTCGCGTCTTGGTAAGCATACACGATCAGTTGCAGATACTGGGTTTGATTTTGGGAAAACACATGGGCTAAGTCTAATATCCAAACATGGATTTTATCACTCTCGACTGTTACCGTTGCCCAATCTTTGCTTTCATGCAGATAAGCAGGGCTGGTAGTTGCTCGGCGACTTGCATCCATCGCTATCCAAACGCAGCCCATCTCAACCCCAAAACGACTGGCATTTTGGCTAGTTACTGTCACTTGGCAAGGCGTTTGGGGGATAGGCGTATTTGCCCCAGGTACCAAAGTTGGCATCGTGTTTCCTTATTATTTTTTTTATTATCCGAATAAAAAAATACCCTATTGACTGCAAATAGAGTCAAATAGGGTATTGTTATCTACAATTAGACGTTAGGCATGTGGTGTAATGGCAGGCATCAAATCATGAAAGGTACGACCACTGGCAATTTCACCAATGGCATGCATTTTCCATTCACCATTGTGGCGATAAATCTTTGCTAAAATCAGCGCGGTATGACTGCCTTGGGCTGATAAGTTATAGCGAGCCACTTCGCTATTATTGCCGGCATTAACGATACGACAAAACGCATTGGCAACTTTCTCAAATGTTTGACCCGTAAAGCTATTCACAGTAAATACCAGTGACTGTACATGAGCAGGGACACGAGATAAATCGACATTGATGACTTCATCATCGCCATCCCCTGCGCCTGTGCGGTTATCGCCTGTATGAACGATACTACCATCCTTTGACTGCAGTTGACCAAACCAAATTGCATCGATGGGCTGTTTGCTCGCGTCAAACATAATGCAAGATGCATCCAAATCGATACTATCATTACTACCGCCGCCACCGAATAGACTGCCCAAAAAGCCACCGGATTTTGGGGTGGATGCAACATCCCACCCTAGACCCATTTTGATATGAGTCAGTGCCGTGCCTGCTTCTTTATCGAGTGAAATTTTTTGTCCTTTTTGTAGACTAACCGCCATCTTCATATCCTTTATTTAATCAGTTTTTATCATTATTTTAATGGTAAATTGCTGCTTGAAATCCGATTTAGCCGATATTTACGCCATATTGTTGGCACATAGCAGCTAAGCCACCTGCATAGCCTTGACCCACCGCACGAAATTTCCATTCGCCATTGTGTTTGTAGACTTCGCCAAACACCATCGCAGTTTCGATGGAATAGTCTTCTGCTAAGTCAAACCGTACTACCTCTGCCCCTGTTTCTTCATTGACCACACGGATAAAGGCATTGGATACTTGACCAAAGTTTTGATTACGAGCTTGGGCATCGTGGATTGTCACAGTGACAGCAATTTTTTCAATATCGGCGGGTACTTGGGAAAGATTGACTTTGATTACTTCGTCATCACCGTCACCTGCCCCTGAGCGGTTGTCCCCGGTGTGTTCAACTGCACCGTTGTCAGATTTTAGTTGGTTATAAAAAATAAAGTCATGGTCGCCGCGTACTTTGCCTGTATTATTAAGCAAAAATACGCTGGCATCTAAGTCAAATTCTGCCCCTGATGTGGCACGCTCATCCCAACCTAGACCAATTAATAACCGTGTTAAGCTTGGATCTGTTTTTGACAGGGATAAGTTACCGCCTTTATTAAGTGAAATAGCCATTTGTATCTCCTATATTATAATATTGAATTAGCTAAAATTTTTCTGAGGGTGTTTTCCTCCCTTAAATTAAACAATTATCTGTATAAAGTCAAAGCTCTATTCGTTATTTTAACGCTTTAATCATTATATTTTTTTAGAAACTTAAAAATGAATTAAGTAAGAACTTCCTCACAATCTTTTCAATAATAAAGTAAGGAAAGCCAGACTGGTAAATTGAAGGCTCGTATTTAAAAGCGACTTGACTAGTCGCCGTGTGGCGAAAGCTATGGAAAATAAAGGCATGTTCTTCAAGTCAACTATCCCACAGCATTGTTGTTGGTCATTGTTATTTTATTAGCGCAACCAATTAACATGCGAGCATCTTTATAGGGCTAAATACTAACGGTTTAACTGTTGACCCAATTGAATCGCCATCGCGATATTATAGGCAGTCTTTTCAACATTCTGTTTTGCTAAAGCAAGTGCCTCATCAAGCGAGCCTAAAGTTTGAATACTGGGAATCGCTATTGTAAAACCATCGTCTTTCCAATGGCGGTGTGGGTCATCGACCACGCCACAAATGGCGATAACGGGCACATTGACTGCTTTGGCGAGTGATAGCACGCCTGATGCCACTTTGCCCATGGAGGTTTGAAAATCCATCTTCCCTTCACCGGTGATGACCAAATCTGCTTGCTGAATCATTTGCTTAAGATTACTAAATTCACTTACCAGCTGAAATCCGCCAGTCAGTGTTGCCGATAAAAACGTCATTAACGCAAAACCCAAACCGCCTGCGGCACCTGCGCCTGCTTCATTACGATTATCGGGGAAATTTTGACGGCTGGCAATATTGGCAAAATGGCTAAGGGCATTATCTAAAATAACGATATCGTCTAGCGTCGCCCCTTTTTGCGGGGCATACACATGGCTAGCACCGAGTTTGCCACATAATGGATTGGTCACGTCACAGGCGACAGTAATACTAATATCAGCGATTTTATCGCTAACCCCACTGCTGTCAATAAACGCCAATGCCGCTAAAGCTTTACCGCCTTGCGCAAGCTCATGATGCTGTGCATCCAAAAAACGATAGCCCAAGGCCTTTAGCATACCTGTACCTGCATCATTGGTAGCACTGCCACCGATACCCAGGATAATATGTTTTGCGCCTTTATCAATCGCATCAAGTAGCATTTCACCCACACCATAAGTGGTCGTGATACCTGGGTCTCGCTCTGACTGTGTCAGCAGGTGCAAGCCAGCACAGCTTGCCATCTCAATAATGGCAGTTTGATTGGGCAGTAGCACATAGCTTGCCTCAATCGCGCGCATCAAAGGGTCATGTGCAATGATACGTTGCCATTCGCCAGACAGCGTTTCTTTAAGCGCGGCAGCCGTGCCTTCACCACCATCTGCCATTGGGATTTTAATGAGGTCAGCCTCTTTAAAAACAGTGGTAAATCCTGTCTCAATGGCATCACATACTTCACTGGCAGTGAGACTTTCTTTAAATGAATCTGGGGCAATGACAATTTTCACGGTGCTTTTCCTAAAGTTATTTTATGACAGGGTATGACTTAAAGTAGAATAATCGATAATAACCAGATAAACACCATACTGACGACCCCTTGGATACCTGTAGCGACAGTATGTGCTTTATAGGCTTGTGGTACACTCATACGACTAAACTGACTGACAACCCAAAAATAGCTATCGTTGGCATGTGATACGGTCATCGCGCCTGCCCCAATAGTACAATCATCGGAACATCCTTTTTCCCGTAGTTTCATGAGTTAACTGAGTTTATCCATCACATCAGCTAACTGTAGCAAATATGTACGAAATAATATCAGAACTTTTGACTGACATACCGTATTATTTCTAGAGATGATTTCAAAGTATTGCGATACTTAATTTAACCGTAAAAAGGACTTTGATACGATGAACCAGCAAATAAAAAATCAGCACGACCTTAAACAGTATGAACAAAATTTTCCTTTAAACCTGCCTAGCAGCACCTATCAGATGTTATGTGATAGCGAAGCTCAGTTTAGCGATAAAAAAGCCCTTACCTTTGTGTTAAATGCTACGCAGTATCAAAACAGCACAAGCTATAGCTATGGGGATTTATTGGCATATATACGTCAAACCGCCAATATGCTTTATTCATTGGGCGCGGATAAAAATACGGTCATTGCGATTTTATTGCCAAATTTACCCGAAACCCATTTTTGTATCTGGGGTGGCGAGGCAACGGGTATTATTTTTCCGATTAACCCACTGCTTGAACCTTCTGTGATTGCCGGCTTATTAAATGAAGTCAAAGCCAGGCTACTCATTACGCTTGCGCCATTACCCAATCAAGATAATAAGCCGCAGCTTTGGGACAAGGCGGTCGCGGTTGCCAAGCTTACCCCAAGTTTGCGGCATATCATTGGGGTGACGATGGCTCATCATTTCGCCCATCAACTTAACATAACCTTGCCAGATGCAAGTAAAGAATTTGTACAGCAATTACCAGAGAGGGTCACCTATCATGACTTTTATACTGGGATGGCCAACCAGCCCAAAGATAGATTAATTAACACCCGTACCATTGGGCCTGAGGATTTGTCTTCATTCTTTGGAACCGGTGGTACAACTGGCATGCCCAAAATCGCCATGCGTAATCATAAAAATGAAGTCGCCAATGTCTTACAGGCACGGGCATTGTTTGTTGATGACATGCTAAATCAGGGCAATGTCGTGCTGTGTGGACTACCTCTATTTCACGTCAATGCCGTCATGGTTACAGGATTATTACCGTTATCGATGGGGGGTGAAATTTTGCTGGTTTCGCCAGAGGGCTATCGCGGCGATGGGGTTATGGCGAATTTTTGGGCGATTATTGCGCATTATCGCGTAAACTTTTTTAGTGGTGTACCCACGCTTTTTGCTGGATTATTAAATCTACCTATTGGCAGTCATGATATTGCTAGTTTAAAGCACTGTTTGTGTGGCGCAGCTCCGATGCCGATAGAAGTATTCAAGCAATTTGAAAAACAAACAGGGGTACAAATCATTGAAGCGTACGGTATGACGGAAGGCAATTGTGGTAGTTCCGCCAACCCAAGATTTGGGGAGAAGAAAATTGGTTCAATAGGGCTACGTTTCCCGTATCAGCCTATGCAAGTGATGATGCTTGATGATAATGGCAAGTTTGTGCGAGTTGCTAACACAGGCGAGGTGGGCAATATTTGTATTCGCGGCGATAATGTGTTTGTCGGCTATTATTTGGCGCAGCAAAATCAAGGAATTTGGGTAACTGACTCTGACAATCAAACTTGGTTTAATTCCGGCGATTTGGGCTATCAAGATGCAGACGGCTACTTTTTCTTAACGGGTAGAAAAAAAGAGTTAATTATCCGTGGGGGACACAACATTGACCCAAAAATGATCGAAGAGGTGGTTTATCAATATGACGGGGTAGCTGGCTGTGCCGCCATTGGTAAGCCTGATAGCTATACAGGCGAGTTACCTGTTTTATTCGTTGCCCCTAAGCCGGGTGTCAGCTTAGACACTGATAAACTCATGCAATTTTGCCAACAAAACATTGGCGAAAAAGCGGCGATTCCTAAAGCCATCTACGTGATTGATGCATTGCCTTTAACGGCAGTGGGTAAAGTATTTAAACCTGCACTAAAACGTCAAGCGACGGTGATGGCTGTCAGTGAATTACTACTACAACATCATATCAAGGCTACCGTCAGCAGCAAAGATGATTCTACTTATGGGTTTATTGTGCTAGTCAAGCTAGATGGCGATGCATCACATCAACCACAAGTCAAAACCGTGTTAGACCAATTGGCCATTCATTGGCAGTGGGATGAATAGGTTTTTAACTGATCAAAGCAACCACTTGATTAAGCGATGGTACAAGACGCATTAACCCTTACAGCGTTTTTCGAAAATCACTGGCTGACATATTAAACTGCTGTTGAAAGGCTCTGGAAAAAGATGCCAAATTGAAAAAGCCAGTCGCCATTGAAATGGTGGTCACTGGCATGGTGGTATGTTGGAGTAGGTTTTTAGCATGGTCTAATCGTAAATTAAGATAATACTGTTGGGGTGAGACCCCTAGCTGTTTGGCAAATTGCCGCTGTAGTTGTCTTTCAGAAATGCCGACATATTTAGCAATGTCCGCTAGCGTGAGCGGTTCTTCGATATTGGTTTTCATTAACGTGATAGCATCGATGACATGGGCGTAGCTATGACTGAGGGTTTTTGGTTTGGGTAGATGTTGGATGCTCGCTGGCTCTCGGATAGCGGTGATGACAAACATGTCTTGAATTTTTTCAACGATTTCTCGCCCAAAGTGCTGTTTAATGATGTGCAGGGTCATATCAAGCGCACATACCCCGCCAGAGCAGGTGTAGAGCCGATCACCAATGGTAAAAATATGGTTTAAGAATTTGACATTGCCAAATTGTTCCTGAGCCAGCGTAACATTTTCCCAGTGCAGCGAGGCTGATTGATTGGCTAACAACCCGGCATTCGCAAGCGCTATTGCCCCCGTACAAAGCCCCCCTAACGCAATATCCCGAACGGCTAAACGCTCCACAATCCCCTTTAGCGCGTCTGTCATTAAATTTTCGGCTTCATAGCCCCCGCAGATAAACACGAGTTCACAATCAAATAGATGTTTGATTTCAGCGGTATGAGTGACTTGTACCCCATTACTGGCACTGGTCTGATGACCTGCAAAACCACTAATAATCCAGCTATATACGGGCTGACTACTGACATAGTTTGCCATTCGTAACGGCTCGATGACATTGCTAAAAGCCATCATGGTAAAGCCATCAATCAATAAAAAACCAATTTTTTTAATATTCGCTGTCATAAATATAGTATGAATGGACAAGCCGTGTTGTCGTAATTAATCAAAAAAATGTCGTCTTATGAAAAACTGAATTTTTAAATTTGCGTATGATGAGGGATGTGGAGAGCAAAGATTTTCTTAACATCAACCTAAACCTCGTGAGGCGCAAACAATGAATCAGTCAGTTAAACATATGATAAATAAAGCGGCTAGCCTGGATACTGCACTTAGCATGCCAAGCTTAATCCAAATCAAAAATGGCGAGAAGGTCAAGCCGACTTTTAGCGCCCAAGAATACCAAAACCGTCAACAAAAGCTTAAAGCCTATATGGCAAAAAGCGACATTGATAGCGTGTTATTCACCTCCTATCACAATATCAACTACTACGCAGACTTCTTATATTGCTCATTTGGACGCTTCTATGGTCTGGTCATCGACCAAGACAAAGTAGTGACTATCTCCGCCAATATCGACGGTGGACAGCCTTGGCGACGTACCATGGGCGATGACAATATCGTCTATACCGACTGGCAACGCGATAACTACTTTAAAGCCGTGGCAAGTCAAATCAAAAATAAAGGCAGAGTGGGGATTGAATACGACCACTTACCCATCGAACGTTTGAAAAAACTCCAAGACGCGTTGCCCAATGTCGAATTTGTCGATATCAGCCAAGCTTGCATGAAAATGCGGATGGTGAAATCAGTCGAGGAAATTGCCCTTATCAAGCAAGGTGCACAGGTTTGTGACATTGGTGGGGCAGCGCTCGTCAACGCCGTGCATGAAGGGGTTCCTGAGTATGAGGTAGCGTTAGCCTCTACGCAAGCGATGGTACGAGAAATCGGGCAACGCTTTGAGCATGTCGAGCTCATGGATACTTGGACGTGGTTTCAATCAGGTATCAACACCGATGGCGCGCACAATCCTGTGACCAATCGCAAAGTGCAGCGCAATGATATTTTAAGCTTAAACTGCTTTTCGATGATTGCAGGCTACTATGTGGCGCTGGAGCGTACGCTGTATTTTGGTGAGCCTGATGCGGCAACGCTCAACTATTGGGAAATTAACTGCAAAGTGCATGAAGAAGGCATAAAACTCATCAAACCTGGCGTTCGTTGCTGTGATATCGCCTTAGAGCTCAACAAAATCTATGCCGAATATGGCATTTTAGACCGCCGCACCTTTGGGTATGGGCACTCATTTGGCGTGTTGTCACACTATTATGGTCGTGAAGCAGGGTTAGAGCTGCGTGAAGACATTGATACGGTACTTGAACCAAATATGGTCATCTCAATGGAACCGATGATTATGATTCCAGAAGGTATGGCAGGGGCAGGCGGTTATCGTGAACATGATATTTTGGTTTTAACTGAAACGGGCACTGATAATATCACAGGCTTCGCCTATGGCCCTGCGCATAACATTATCAGTTAGCTTACTTTAGCATGACTTACTACCAACCAAGGGGAAACTAAATGACAACTTTTGCACTTTCACCCACTGCCGTAGCAATGCAACAACCAGCTACCGAGCCATATGTTAAAGATCCTGTGTTACTCAAAAAAGCCGCCAAAGCCAGTTTTATTGGTAACTTTGTCGAGTGGTTTGATTACGCATCGTATGGCTATTTTGCCACGGTCATCGCTAGCGTATTTTTTGCTAAAACCGATGCAACCGTCGCGTTGATGTCAACTTATGCAATTTTTGCGCTATCCTTCATTGTCCGTCCGTTTGGGGGTATTTTTTGGGGACATATTGGCGATAAATACGGTCGAAAAGCGGCTTTATCTTGGTCGATTTTGATTATGTCAGGTGCCACTTTCTTAATCGGATTGTTGCCAAGCTATGCCACCGTGGGTATCTTAGCGCCTGTGTTGTTGTTATTGCTGCGTATGATTCAAGGTTTTTCAGCTTCGGGAGAATATGCAGGGGCATCAGCATTTATGGCAGAGTATGCGCCCCCCGACAAAAAAGGGTTTTATACCAGTATCGTACCTGCCAGTACATCCGCGGGTCTATTACTGGGCTCACTGATTGCGGCAGCTATGACCGCCTTTATGGATGCTGACTTTGTACAAACTTGGGGCTGGCGTATTCCGTTTTTATTGGCTGCACCACTGGGTCTAGTGGGTCGATATATGCGGTTGAATCTTGAAAAAACCCCGGCTTTTAAGGCTTTTGAAGAAAGCACCATTGAAAAACCGGTGCCAATCAAAAATTTGTTTGCCAACCATAAAAAAACCTTGTGTATTGCCTTTATGTTATGTAGTTTGAATGCGGTGGCTTTTTACTTAATCCTAAGCTATATGCCGACTTATTTATCGACCCAAATGCACATCAATGAAACGCAGTCGCTGCTAGCTGCCTCCATTTCATTAGTCGCTTATATCGGTATGATTTTCACCATGGGTAAACTGTCAGACAAATACGGTCGCAAAACCATGCTGATTATCGCATCTGTATTGTTTATCGCGTTGACCGTGCCTTTGTTTCATATGCTAAGCATGGGTGGGTTTTTAACCATTGTGTTGATTCAACTGCTGTTCTCGCTGTTATTATCCGTCAATGACGGTACACTACCGGCTTTTTTAAGTGAGATTTTCCCAGTCGAGGTGCGTTATTCAGGTTTTGCTTTCACCTTTAACTCAGCCAATGCCCTACTTGGCGGCACAACCCCGTTGATGGCAACTTGGTTAATGAGCAAAACAGGCAGTCAAATCGCGCCAGCTTGGTTATTGGTGATAGCAAGCGTAATCGCGCTGGTAGCAACGGTGATGTATAAAAAATCCGATAGTGTGTCTATGTTAGAAAAAGGTTAGAAAGACGTTAGAAAAACGTTAAAAAGATGTTAGAAAAATAATTGATTAACCACGGTTATCAATAACCCCATGAAGTTAATTTAAGTTTTTTCCCAAAGTGGTTTTAGCCAACCTTGTTTGCTAGAATCACTTTTTTTATCCCCCATTTTTTAGGAATTGCCAGTGACTCGTAAACCCGCTTTCGCTACCAACCAATCCCGTAACACGCGCAATCATGCGACGATGGGTGGCTTGCAAGTCATTGTGGCGGCTATCTGTTGGGGCACGCTGGGTATCTTTACCACTTATCTCCATCAACTGGGTTTTGATAGTGTGCAAATTGCCATTTTAAGAGTGGTGACCGCTGCTATGATGCTACTGATATTATTGCCATCGTTGTGGACGTCTATTAGGCGGTTATCGGTCGGCGAGATATTACAGTTGAGTTTGCAATCGTTGATTGGTGTGCTAGGCATGACGGTTTGCTATTTTATCGCGGTCAATTTTGTGGGGGCGGGCATTGCGGTATCGCTACTATATACGGCGCCGATTTTTAGTTTGGTACTGGCATTTTTTTTATTAAAAGAACCGATAACAAAAAAATCATTTACCTTAGCTTGCATCGCGGTATTGGGCGTGGCACTGACAACGCTGAGTGAAAATTTTACATTGAGTTGGGGGATTGTGTTTGGTCTATTGTCTGGGGTGTGCTATTCACTGTATGGCATTTTAGGAAAAAAAGCCTTACACAAACACTATCCACCAACCTTGGTGTTTTTTAGTTCGGTGGTGATTAGTGCCATGGCTTTATTATTCCTACCGATGACCTATCAAACCTATGCCAAAGCATTCAGCATGCCTGTCATCACTTGGTTGTGGGTGATGGGGCTCAGCCTAGTGGGTACCGTGATTCCGTTTTTCTTGTATATGTCAGCCTTACATAAACTCCCTGCGACCAAAGCCTCGGTATTCACCGTGTTTGAGCCGTTTACCGCGATTGTATTGTCGATCGTATTACTGCACCAATCGCTCAATGGCATGCAGTACTCAGGGATGATATTAATCCTTTTAGCCACCCTCCTAAACTCTATTAAACTGCCCTTGCAGCGGCATCGGCAACTGACAGAAGTCGATACTCAAGTCTAATAACAGCCCAAACCGTGTAAACATCCCTGATTTGGGCTTCAGCATGTTGGTATCAATGTTATATCCATATTGGTATCAAAGCTCACTGCACCAATGTGGCACAGCCCTTGCATTCTATAAAACCATATATTTTTCATATAGTTAGATAGATATGGCTTGGCACTCAGTCCTTACTTTAGCTTTTGACGCCCAACATGCGGGTGAGCATGCGCGCACCAATTTGGTACAACGCCACCACCAAGGCGCCTTGCGGGTACAAAAAGCCTTGTATCCTGAAAGCGGTGAACAGCAAGGTATTTGTCATGTCATCATGCTGTATCCGCCTGCTGGCATCGCCTTAGGCGATAAACTCGATATTGACATTGGCGTAAAACATCACGCCCACGCTGTGATTACCACGCCCGGGGCAAATAAATGGTACGGCAATTTACCAAGTTACACCGCTAACAAGCAAACCGATGATAGCCCATCAGCCAGAAAAACCCAAGAAACCAAAAAAAACCAAGAAACTCAAGAGAATTCAAATAGTTATGCTGTTCAAAATGTCACGGTTTATCTACAAGATGACAGCCGTTTTGAATGGCTACCGCAAGAAAACTGTTTTTATAACGCAAGTTTTGCCCATGCCACCAATCAGTTTTTTATCAGCCCAGCTGCCAGTGTTATCGCTTGGGAAATTAACCTGTTAGGGCGAGAGTATCATGGCGAGCGCTACAGTACAGGCGAGATGCGGTTATCAAACCTATTTTGGCGCGTGGATGAGCAGCCCAAATTGCTGCTTGCTGATACCTTACATCACTGTGCCGAACACGATTGGTTTGGCTCAGCCGTGGGTCTCAATAACCATAGCGTCTTTGCGAGCTTATGGGTTGTGCCAAGCGTTGATGCGCAAAAACAGCTGATTGAATGGGTCAAGCAATTACGCTTATTTATCGACCACCATAGCTTGCCTGTCTCTTGCACCCAAACAGGCGAGGTGATGATTATTCGCTATTTGGGGGATGATGTCCGCCAATGTTTTGACAGTTTTGGTGCAGTTCGTGGTGAGATTCGCACTTTAATGTGGCAACAAGACAGTCATTTGCCCCGAATTTGGGCGACGTAGTGGCAGTGACGGTCTAATTTTTAACACTGAAAAAATAATTGGAGTAACCCATGCATTTAACCCCCGCCGAAAAAGATAAATTACTTATTTTTACCGCAGGATTGGTTGCCGAACGCCGCAAACAACGTGGCTTAAAACTTAACTATCCAGAAGCAATAGCCTATATCAGTATGTTGGTACTCGAAGGGGCAAGAGAGGGCAAAACAGTGGCACAGTTGATGGGCGAAGGCACCACGTGGCTTAGGGTTGAGGATGTGATGGATGGCATCGCTGAGATGATTGACGATGTGCAAGTGGAAGCAACCTTTCCCGATGGTACCAAACTGGTGACCATTCACCAACCGATTGTGTAATTTAAACAGTATAAGGGGTAAACCATGAAAGTTGGCGAATATAAGCTAAAAGACCAAGCCATTATCCTTAATGAAGGGCGCGCCGTCCAAACTATTTTGGTCAAAAACACCGGCGACAGACCGATTCAAATCGGCTCTCACTACCATTTTGCCGAAGCCAATGACGCACTGGCGTTTGACCGTGACAAGGCGCTCGGGTTTCGCTTAAATATCTTATCGGGTACGGCAGTGCGCTTTGAGCCCGGGCAAGCGCGATCAGTCGAACTGGTCGAGTTTGGTGGCAATAAGGCGATTTTTGGGTTTGCTGGGCGGGTGATGGGGCAAGCCACCGCATCTGTGGATACCGCAAGTTTGCCAAAATCACAAAAATCCGTACCCCGCCAAATGTATGCCGAGCATTTTGGCTTAACCGTGGGGGATAAACTGCGTCTTGCTGATACCGAGCTGTGGCTCGAAGTGGAAAAAGACTTTACCAGCTATGGTGAAGAGGTCAAATTTGGTGGTGGCAAAGTGATTCGTGATGGCATGGGGCAAGGGCAGCGCCCATTTGCTGAGGTGGCTGATACCGTGATTACCAACGCGCTTATTTTGGATTATACCGGGATTTATAAAGCCGATGTGGCAATAAAAGACAGCCGAATTTGGGCGATTGGCAAGGCGGGCAACCCCGATGTTCAATCCAATGTCACCATCGCCATTGGCGCAAGCACCGAGATTATTGCAGGTGAAGGCAAAATTTTGACCGCGGGCGGGATTGACACCCATATTCACTTTATCGCGCCACAGCAAGCGGAGGTTGCCTTAATGTCTGGGGTAACCACCATGATTGGCGGTGGTTCAGGGCCTGCCCAAGGCACGCTTGCCACCACATGCACCAACGGCAAATACCATATCGAAACCATGCTCAAAGCCCTTGATGATATGCCCATGAACATTGGGCTACTGGGCAAAGGCAATGTTAGCTTGCCGCAGCCGATTATCGAGCAAATCGAAGCGGGCGTGGTCGGGCTAAAACTGCATGAAGACTGGGGCACCACGCCGCAAGCGATTGATAACTGCTTGAGCGTTGCCGAAGAGTATGATGTGCAAGTGGCGATTCACACCGATACGCTCAACGAAAGTGGCTATCTAGAAAGCACGCTAAATGCCTTTAAAGACCGCTGTATTCACACCTTTCACACTGAAGGCGCAGGCGGCGGGCACGCCCCTGATATTTTGCGGGCGATTGGCGAGCCGCATGTGTTGCCGTCTTCGACCAACCCCACACGTCCGTTTACTATCAACACCATTGATGAGCATCTCGATATGCTGATGGTCTGCCACCATTTGAGCCCTGCGATTGCCGAAGATATCGCCTTTGCCGAGAGCCGTATTCGCCAAGAAACCATCGCCGCTGAAGATATTTTGCACGATTTGGGGGCAATCTCGATGATGAGTAGCGACTCGCAAGCGATGGGAAGGGTGGGCGAGGTGATTATTCGCACTTGGCAAACGGCGGATAAAATGAAGCGCCAACGCGGATTTTTAGCACCCGATACAGTAAGCCAAAATGCGTCTAACAGTGAGCTTCATGACATCGACCCAGTGACAGAAGATACAGTGACCGAAGATACAGTGACCGAAAATGACAATTTTCGCATCAAACGCTATATCGCCAAGTACACCATTAATCCTGCCATTACCCACGGTATTGCCGAGGAAGTCGGTTCGGTAGAAGTCGGTAAATGGGCGGATTTGGTGCTATGGTCGCCCAAATTCTTTGGGGTGAAACCTGACACGATTTTAAAAGGTGGTAGCATCGCCGCTTACCCGATGGGTGATATCAATGCCTCCATTCCAACCCCGCAGCCGGTGCATTATCGTCCGATGTTTGCAAGCCTTGGCAAAGCCACCCACCAAACCAGTATCACCTTTGTATCCAAAATCGCCTTTGACAACAATATCCAACACAAACTTGGTTTGCAAAAAGTGATTCGCCCTGTGCAGGGTATTCGGAAAATTCGCAAAAAAGATATGCGGTTTAATAGCTATTGCCCTGAGATGTCGATCAACCCAGAAACCTATGAAGTACGTGCCGATGGTCAGCTTCTCACTTGCGAGCCGTCGGCTGTGTTGCCAATGGCACAGCGGTATTTCTTATTTTAAATGTGATTTTAGCCATGAATGCCAATGTGATGACTAGAACCGAACAATCTCATCTGTGATGAATGTGGCAGTGAGTTTTTTAACAGTGTATCGCCAATGCAAAATCTTTGCCCAAACTGTTCGCATTGGCTGTACGGGCTTAACAACTGTGAACATCAATTTAAAGAGGGTCGCTGTCAACAATTCGGTTGTCATGGGCAAACTTCTAAATAGGTAGAAAATTTAACAAAGGATAGTAATGAAAATTTATAATCAACGGGTGCAACAGTTAACTGACCAACAGCAAGCAGATTTGGTCAACCAACAAGCAAACGGGCAGTTTTTGCAGCTCGACTTTGACACACGCCAGCGGTCACGCTTTCGTGCCACCCTGCAAAATGGTGAAGCGGTCGGTATCGACCTGCCACGCACAGGTACGCTCAAAGATGGGGATGTGGTACAAAATGCGTCAGGCGACATCATACAAATTTTTGCCAAACCGCAAACCCTCACCAAAGTCACCGCTGACAATGCTTTTGAACTGATGCGCGGGGCGTACCATTTGGGCAACCGTCATGTGCCTTTGATGTTGGTTCAGCATGACAATGATTATGCCTTATACTTTGAGCCCGATTATGTGCTTGCCGATATGCTGGTGAAATTAGGCTTAACCGTGAGCGAAGTGGCGCACGCCTTTGAACCCGAAACAGGGGCATATGGGCATGGCGGGCATTCACATGGGCATGATAATCGGTTAAGCCATGCAGATACGCAAAGCACAATCATCGGTGATTTAACCAAAGCCACGTTTTTTTCATGAAAACGATGACAACAACGTCGCACCTCACACAGACGACACCGCCACAACAATTGCTTAAGCTGATGATGCTGGCGTCGAGCAATTTGCCGATTGGTAGTTATACCTATTCCCAAGGCGTGGAGTCTGCCATTGAGCAAGGCTTTATCCATGATGAAGCCAGTAGTTTGGCGTTTTTGCAGGCGTATCAACAAGAGGTTTTACTCAATTTTGAACTGCCGCTGATGGCAAGTATGATGCAGCTGTCAGCGCAAAAAAATCACCACAGCTTGGTGGATAGTCTAGCCAATTTTTATGGGGCAAGCCGTGATAGCCATGAGTTTTTATTAGAGAGTCAACAATTGGCGCAGGCATTTTGTGCCTGGCTCGATGGCGTGCTCGACCTTGCGATGCCACAAGATTGGATAGCGCAAGGCTATTTACCGTTATTCGCTCGCTTGGCGTATTTTTGGCAACTGCCGATAGCCGATAGCCTGACGACCTATGCGTTTGCTCAAATGGAAAATCTGACCTTAGCGATTGTCAAAACCTTACCCTTGGGACAAATGGCAGGGCAACGCATTATTTGGCAATTGGGGCAAGCGATGGATGAACCGATTGCCAAGCTTTGCCAAACGCAAGCCAGCAAAGTCAAAACGGCATTGACAGCCATCCATCATCGGCAAGCGGTTGTGGCTAAGCTACAAGACATTGCGCCACAATTTTTACAGGCACAGCAGCATGCCCAAACATTACTGATTTTAATCAAACACTTGCAACTATCAGCGTCTGTACCGTCGTTGGCAGAATTATCCTGTCATCATGAACAACAATATAGTCGTCTGTTTCGTTCCTAAACCCTGTCTTTAATATCATTCACAAGGAAAACCTCATGACTGGCTTTACCCAAAAAAACCCAACCCAAGCGCCTCGCTTATCCCCATTACGCCTTGGCATTGGCGGGCCTGTTGGCTCTGGCAAAACCGCTTTGACCTTGAGTCTGTGTCGCCGTCTTAAAGATGTGTACAACATGGCGGTGATTACCAACGATATTTATACCAAAGAAGATTCGGAGTTTTTGACCCGCCACGATGCCATGCCCGCTGAGCGGATTATCGGCGTGGAAACGGGCGGCTGTCCACACACAGCGATTCGTGAAGATGCGTCGATTAATCTTAATGCCGTGGCCACCTTGCAAAATCGCTTTGACGGTCTTGAGCTGATTATCATTGAGTCGGGCGGTGATAACTTGGCGGCGACCTTTAGCCCAGAGTTGTCGGATTTAACCATTTATGTGATTGATGTGAGTGCAGGCGATAAAATCCCCCGCAAAGGTGGACCCGGGATTACTAAATCAGATTTGCTGATTATCAACAAAACCGACCTTGCACCACTAGTGGGCGCGGATTTGTCGATTATGGACAAAGACGCCAAAAAAATGCGCGGCGATAAGCCGTTTGTGTTTAGCAACATGAAAACTCAAGACGGTTTGGATGACATTATCAAATTTATCCAACAACAGGGCATGCTAAGAGCGCTAGAGATTCCGTCACAGCCGGTACAACATTTACCAAGCTCAAGCGAAAATATGTAAAAAATGCGATAAAATCAAGGAGACATAATGAAAACTTTAACCCAAAAAACACCCCAAAAAATAGCGTTGGCAACCGCGCTTTTTAGCCTTTCAAGCTTGGCAGTGGCGCATGTCGCTCATGATTTAACCCATCATGCAGGTGCAAGTTCGGTAGATTTAATGGCTGCCGTCACCGCAGGGCTCATGCATCCTATCTCAGGTCTTGACCACGTGGTGCTTGCAGTTGGCATGGGCATGGTGTTTGCCCGTCACAAAAAACTGGGTTTAGGCTTATTGGTGACAAGCCTACTGTTAGGATTTGCTTTGGTGCAACTAGCTCATGTGGCGATTGGCTCATCGATTATTGAAGGTGCGATTTTGCTATCGGTGGTGTTGACAGCGGTCGCAGTTTTGGCGCAGCGCACCAAGATAGCACAAGCCAAACAGAAAAGCTTTTCGCTCATGATGGCGATCAGCTTATTTGGTTTGACGCTATTTCATGGTATGGCGCATGCCGTGGAGATGCCAGTCAGTAGCGTGAGTCAAGGGTTTGGCTTAGGCATGATAACCGCGATGTCTGCCTTGTTTGCTGTGGGTGCAGGGGTGATGAATTGGGTAAAAGCACAATCCCATGCGCATCCCAAGCTGTCTTGGCTACCTTCGATTATAGCGGCATTGGGCATGGCAATGGTATTGGCTAACTAGTGATTAACTAGGGATTAACAACATTTTTGATAAAAAGTGCAAGCTGTCTGGCTTGCACTTTTTTTATGCAACAAATTGGGTCATGTCATAAAGACACTGGCGATAAAGCATTGTTTAGCGTCAGTCAATGCTAGAGCAATGCCAAATAAATGACAGATGAATGGTAATAGTGCAAAAAACTATTCCAGTTCATCAGATTGGTGAAATCGCTAAGGCTGCCAAAGTTTACCCATTTTTTACCAAGGAACATCATTCATCCAATAGGCGATTGTTTAAAATAAATTTTTTTAATCTTATTACCTTAAGATTTTGATTTAATTGATAAAATTTTCAAAAATAGCTTTTAACAGGCAGATTGGCACACTAATTGAATTGTCATTATAGTCAGTTAAGACAACCAGCAACCGATAGCCAAAGCCTATCCGTTACGCTCTACCTTAAAACGGCAATCCATCTATTTTAGGAGTGACACATGTTAGACAAAAAAACCACCGAGCTAACCACGACTGAGCCTCAATTAAGCCGTCGTGCATTTGGCAGATCCTTGGTTGCCCTAGCGGTAACGGGCAGTATGATGTTGACAGGTTGTTCAAAACCGCAATCATCAAGTGATGCCAAACCAGCCAGTGGCACGTCAACCACTGCTGCCACCGGTAGTGCGCCTGCCCCTAGCAATGGTGATACCATCAAAGTGGGTATATTACATTCACTCTCAGGTACTATGGCAATCTCTGAAACATCGCTCAAAGACACCGCGTTGATGGCGATTGATGAAATCAATGCCAAAGGTGGGGTGATGGGCAAAAAACTTGAGCCTGTGGTTGTCGACCCTGCCTCAGACTGGCCATTGTTCGCCGAAAAAACGCGCCAGCTACTAACACAAGACAAAGTCGCGGTTATCTTTGGTTGCTGGACATCGGTTTCTCGTAAATCCGTGTTGCCTGTGGTTGAAGAATTAAACGGCTTATTGTTCTACCCTGTGCAGTACGAAGGACAAGAGCAGTCCAAAAACATCTTTTATACGGGCGCCGCGCCCAACCAACAAGCCATTCCTGCGGTTGAATACTTGATGTCACCAGAAGGTGGCGGTGCCAAACGCTTTGTGCTATTGGGTACTGACTATGTGTATCCTCGTACCACCAATAAGATTTTACGGGCGTTCTTAAAGTCTAAAGGCGTGGCAGATAGCGACATCATGGAAGAATATACCCCATTTGGCTTTAACAACTACCAAACCATCGTGGGTAATATCAAAAAATTCTCAGCGGGTAAAAAGACCGCCGTTATCTCCACCATTAATGGTGACTCAAACGTCCCCTTCTACCGTGAGCTTGGTAACCAAGGCATCAAAGCGGCGGATATTCCTGTGATGGCGTTCTCTGTGGGCGAAGAAGAACTTCGCGGTATCGACACCACCCCATTAGTCGGACACTTGGCAGCATGGAACTACTTTGAATCAGTCAAAAATCCTGTCAACATCAAGTTTGTGAATGCTTATAAAAAATACGCCATTGACCACAAACTGCCAAATGCCGATAAAGTCGTGACCAATGACCCAATGGAAGCCACCTATGTGGGTATCAATATGTGGAAACAAGCGGTTGAAAAAGCGGGCTCCACCGATGTGGATAAAGTCCGTGCTGCCATGGCAGGTCAAAGCTTTGCCGCGCCATCGGGCTACACGCTAACCATGGATGCTGAAAATCACCACTTACACAAACCTGTGATGATTGGGCAAATCCGTGCCGATGGTCAGTTTGATGTGGTTTACAAAACCAAAGATGCCATTAAAGCTGAACCTTGGAGTCCTTATATTCCAAAATAAGCCTTTCCAATAAGCTTGAATGAAGTTAACAATCGATGTTGTGACAGCCATACCGCGCATCAATACCCCAGCTGGTATGGCTTATTTTTTTGCCAAAATTTTACGATTTCACCTTTTATTGATTTAAACATTGATCCGTCACACCACCAAACAGATGACTAATCATAAAGACTAATCATACAAACTAAGGAGCGACCATCATGCTCAATGGTAATCATTCTCTCGGGCAGTTTTTGCAAAAAAGTAAAAAAATTGTGCTCGGCATGTCGCTAGCGACCACGGTGGGCATTGGCTTGCCAAGCGTGAGTAATGCACAGGCAAGTACCGCTTCGGCCACTACGATAACCAGTACAGTAACCACAGCAGCCACAAACAACGTAACCACAAGCACCATAGCCAGCGCAGGCGATGATATTCAAAAATTTGTAGCCGCCGATTTTGCGGGGCGTCAAGCCATGCTCAACAACTGGACAGGCACCAGCCAATCCTATGACAAACTGGTCGAGCTGATTAACAAAGACGAGCTGTACCGTGATGATGCCGGCAATGTCTATACCCTAGAAAACACCGACCAACTCTACCGCTATCCTACGCATACCTTGGTAAGCAATTGGCCAAGCGACCTAAACCAAGTCACACTCAATAACGCGCTGCGTTCGGCGTTGACCTTAGGGCAAACCAAAGCCAAACTCAAATCTGACGATGCCAGCGAGCGCCTTAAAGCGGTGGATATCCTAGCCGACAATATCGCCACACTCGATAAAAAAACCGTTGCCGATATTTATGCCAATGAAAAAGACAGTACGGTAAAAGCAGCATTGGCGCAACTGCAAGCGCGTATGGATTTGCAATCGGGCGATGAGATGACCCAGATTGCGGCATTAAAAACCTTGGCATCCAGTAACAGCCCTGATGTGTTAGCCGATATCGAAGGGATGGCAAAACAACCCAGCCATTCACCCGAGCTCAAACAAGCCTTACAAACAACCCAAGACAAAGTCAAATCGCGTATCAAAGCCAGTGAGTGGACAGGACACGTGTTTTCTGGCTTCAGCACCGCGAGTATTTTGTTGTTGGCGGCGTTGGGACTTGCCATTACTTACGGTCTATTGGGTGTCATTAACATGGCGCATGGTGAGCTCATTATGATTGGTGCCTATACCACCTATGTGGTGCAAAGTTTTTTTAAGAGCCATTTGGCAGGCTATGTCGATTGGTACATGCTTGCCGCGATTCCGCTGGCGTTTTTGGTGAGCGCCGTCATTGGCATGATTATTGAGCGGGTAGTGATACGTCCGCTATATGGCAGACAGCTAGAAACCTTGCTTGCCACGTTTGGGGTGAGTTTGATTCTGATGCAGTTAGTTCGCATGATTTTTGGGGCGCAAAACGTCGAAGTCTCCAATATTTCATGGCTAAGCGGCGCTGTCGCCTTGACCCCAAGCTTGATGTTGCCATACAACCGTATTGCGATTATCGGTTTTACCATTATCGTATTGTTATTACTGGTGTTTTTACTCAAATACACCCGCTTTGGTCTGTTTGTACGTGCTGTGACCCAAAACCGGCAAATGGCGCGCGCGGTGGGTATTCGCTCGGCGCGTGTCGATATGATGGCGTTTGGGCTCGGCTCTGGCTTGGCAGGTTTGGCAGGCTGTGCTTTGGCGCAAGTGGGCAACGTCGGTCCTGATTTGGGGCAAAACTACATCATCGATGCTTTCTTGGTGGTGGTGGTCGGCGGTGTCGGTCAAATTTGGGGGGCAGTACTGGCCGCCTTGGGTCTAGGCGTGAGTGGCACGGTGCTTGAGATTGGCATGGGTGCGGTGATTGCCAAAATTATTTTGTTGGTGCTGGTGGTGCTATTTATCCAAAAACGCCCACAAGGTCTGTTTGCCCTTAAAGGTCGCTTTGTCGAGTAATCATTGGAGAGTGAAAGAATGCGTATTTTACAATTATTTGCAGATAAACCAGTGAGTCGCTTAGCAATTATGGGCTGTTTTGCGGTATTGATGGTGTTGCCTTGGTTGCACTTGCTACCTGCCGATTCGGCGCTGCATTTATCCGCTTATTGGGTCACTTTGATTGGCAAAATCATGTGTCTGGCGATGGTTGCTTTGGCACTGGACTTGGTATGGGGATATGCGGGGATTTTGAGCCTTGGGCATGGCTTGTACTTTGCCCTTGGCGGGTATGCGATGGGAATGTATCTGATGCGCCAAGCATCGGGCAATAGCTTGCCGGAGTTTATGCGGTTTTTGAGCTGGGATAAAATGCCTTGGTTTTGGGCAGGCACGGACAACTTTGCTTGGGCGGCGATATTGGTCGTGCTGGTGCCGGCATTGGTGGCTTTTATATTTGGGTTTTTTGCCTTTCGCTCAAAAATCAAAGACGTGTATTTTTCGATTATCACCCAAGCCATGGTATTTGCCGCATCACTCTTATTTTTCCGTAACGAAACTGGGTTTGGCGGTAACAACGGTTTTACCGGGTTTAAAACCATCTTGGGCATGGACATCGCCGCTCCCATGACACGCACCTTGCTATGTTTTGCCACCGCATTCGTGCTGATGCTTGCCTACCTTGGCTTACGTTATTTGATGCACAAGCCTTATGGTCGCGTATTGGGCGCCGTGCGTGATAGCGAAAACCGTTTGCAATACCTTGGCTACCGTACCCTATGGTACAAGCTATCTGCGTGGGTGTTATCGGCGATTATCGCAGGGATTGCTGGCGCGTTGTATGTGCCACAAGTGGGCATTATCAATCCCAGTGAGATGAACCCTGTCAACTCGATTGAAATGGCGGTCTGGGTCGCCACAGGTGGACGCGGTACGCTGATTGGGGCGATATTGGGCGCAGGTGTGGTCAATGCGGTGAAAACTTACTTTACCGTGGCATATCCCGAAGCTTGGCTATTGATTTTGGGCGGGTTGTTTGTGGTCGTCACCTTGTTTTTACCCAAAGGCATTATTGGTCTATTGGACAACATCACGCATGGCAAAAAAACGGTCACGCCAAGCGTAAAAAATATGGAAACAAACATAGAAGCAAAAAAAGAATCATAGGCGGCAGGGGCTTCAGGGGCGGCAGCGGCGTCAGGCTGACCGCCTGCAACCAAATTGCTAGTTTGATTATACCCGATGACTAATACCCCATAAACACCCCATTAATAACACATCAAAGAGTCTGTTATGAATACAAACGATAATAATATCAATGACTTTGCTGAGAGCAACTACGGACGGCTAAAGTCACCAGAAGCGGATTTTAGCAAAGGCATTGCCCTATATATGGAAGATGTCAGCGTGTGGTTTGATAAATTTCGCGCCTTAAACAACTTATCTTTGTACATCAAAGAAGGCGAGCTGCGCTGTATCATCGGACCTAACGGTGCGGGTAAAACCACGCTGATGGACGTGATTACTGGCAAAACTCGCCCCACTGAAGGGTCAGTGTATTTTGGACAAACACACAATCTTGCCAGCATGACCACCGAGCAAATTGCCGAAGCTGGCATTGGGCGAAAATTTCAAAAACCCACGGTGTTTGAAAATTTTACCGTCATGGAGAACTTACTGCTTGCCGCACCCAAAGACAAGCGGGTCAAAAAAAGCCTGTTTAGCAAACTTGACCCAGATGCGCAAAATGCCCTTGACCAGACTTTAGCGACGATTCGCTTGGGTGAGTTTGTCAATAAACCGGCAGGATTGTTGTCGCACGGGCAAAAACAATGGCTGGAGATTGGGATGCTACTGATGCAGCGCCCCAAGCTGATTTTGCTCGATGAGCCAGTGGCAGGCATGACCGATGCCGAAACCGAACGCACCGCCGAGCTATGTTTGGAGCTCAAAAAAGACCATACCTTGGTGGTGGTTGAGCATGACATGAGCTTTATTGACACCATCAGTGAGCAAGTGACGGTATTGGCACAAGGGGCGATTTTGGCAGAAGGGACGCTTGCTGAAGTACAAGCCAACGACGATGTCATCGAAAAATATCTAGGGCGATAGGGGGATAGCGATGTTAGAAGTAAACACAATCAATCAATATTATGGCGGTAGTCATATTTTGCGCGATGTCAGTTTGACCGCGCCTGTGGGTGAGTGTTCTGTGGTACTCGGTCGCAATGGCGTGGGTAAAACCACACTGTTAAAGTGCCTGATGGGGGTTTTACCGATTAAATCGGGTCAAATTTTGCTCGATGGCAAAGACATTAGCAAATTATCGCCCGAAAACCGCGTGCGCGCGGGCATGGCGTATGTGCCACAAGGGCGAGATATTTTTTCAACCTTAACCGTAGAAGAAAATATCTTGATTGGCATGGCAAAATTTAAAGGCAGCAAAGCCAAAAAAGTCCCAAACCATTTGTACGAGATTTTTCCTGTGCTCGATGAAATGAGCCAGCGCCGCGGCGGTGACTTGTCAGGCGGTCAGCAACAACAATTAGCGATAGCCAGGGCGCTGGCTTCTGAGCCACGGGTGCTAATTTTGGACGAGCCGACTGAAGGGATTCAGCCATCGATTATCAAAGATATCGGGCGGGTGATTCGTCGCTTGGCTGACCAAGGCGATATGGCGATTATTTTGGTCGAACAGTTTTATGACTTTGCTGAAGAACTTGCCGACAACTATACGGTTATGGCACGGGGACAAGTCATTGCCCAAGGCATGGGCGGTGATATGCCAGAAAAAGGCATCAGAGAATTAGTGGCGATTTAGTAAATAGCCAAAGCTTGCGTAAATTAGCTTTTAGCCAGAGGGCTGTCATCTGGCTAAAATTTTGCTGATAAAAATTGATTTGTCAAAATTGATTCATCAAACAATGGGGATTACGCCTCATCAACGCTCACATGACTTTGGAGTAATCATTTTTGATTAGCCACTTTCGATT
Source organism: Moraxella sp. CTOTU47616 (assembly GCF_032017465.1). Classification (NCBI taxonomy): domain Bacteria; kingdom Pseudomonadati; phylum Pseudomonadota; class Gammaproteobacteria; order Moraxellales; family Moraxellaceae; genus Moraxella; species Moraxella sp. CTOTU47616. Next base: position 74,065 of record NZ_DALZPU010000008.1, on the reverse strand, counting down.
AATCACTTTGGACCAGTCATGGCTTCAGGTTTGACCCACTCATCAAATTGGGCGTCAGTCAATAAACCGAGTTCAACGGCAACTTGTTTTAAGGTTTTATTTTCTTTATAAGCAGTTTTGGCAATTTTTGCTGCATTTTCATAGCCGACATGGCGATTGAGCGCGGTGACTAACATCAATGAGTTGTGTAGGAAATAATCAATTTTTTCTGTCACAGGCTCGATGCCTACCGCGCAATGGTCATTGAAGCTGTCACAAGTATCGGCAAGTAAGCGAATCGATTGCAGCAGGTTGTAGCCGATGACTGGCATAAAAACATTGAGTTCAAAATTGCCCGACGCCCCCGCCATATTGATGGTGACATCATTGCCCATCACTTGCGCGACGACCATCGTCATGGCTTCAGACTGGGTCGGATTGACTTTACCTGGCATGATGGATGAGCCTGGCTCATTTTCAGGGATTTTAAGCTCGCCAATCCCACATCTAGGACCTGAAGCCAACCAGCGCACATCATTGGCAATTTTATTAAGGCTTGCCGCCAAGGTTTTTAGGGCACCTGAGGCAAAAACTTCAGCGTCTCTTGCCGCTAACGCTTCAAATTTATTGGGCGCGGTGACAAACGGAATTTGTGTTAAATCCGCTAAGGTCTGTGCGACAGTCTGCGCATAGTCAGGATGCGCATTGAGTCCTGTACCGACTGCAGTACCGCCTAAAGGCAGTTCATACAGACCCTGTAGCGCGGCATCTAGACGAATGAGCGCATGATCTAACTGACTGACATAGCCGCTAAACTCTTGTCCTAGCGTCAAAGGGGTGGCGTCTTGCAAATGGGTACGTCCGATTTTTACAATGCCAGCAAATTGCTCAGCTTTGCTTGCTAAGGTGTCACGCAGTTTTTGCACCGCAGGGATAAGCAGATAGACAATCTGACGCGCCGCCGCTACCCGAATCGCGGTGGGAAAGCTGTCATTGGTAGATTGTGCATGATTGACATCGTCATTGGGATGAATCGGCTGATAACGACCTTTGCCTTGACCGGCAAGTTCATTGGCGCGGTTGGCAATCACTTCATTCATATTCATGTTTGACTGGGTGCCAGAGCCTGTCTGCCAAACCACCAAAGGAAATTGGTCACGCAGTGCCCCGTTGATGATTTCATCGGCGGCCTGCACGATAAGGTCACGTTTGTCATCACTGATACGCCCTAATTTGGCATTGGTGATGGCGGCGGCTTTTTTGACCAGTGCCATGGCTTCAATCAGTGGCTGTGGTAAGGTTTCACCACCGATTTTAAAGTTATTGCGGCTACGCTCGGTTTGCGCGCCCCAGTAGGCATCTATAGGGACGTTGACGGCGCCCATGGTGTCTTTTTCGCTGCGAAATTGCTGGGTATCGGTTTGGTTGTCGGTTGTCATTATTGTTCTCTTTTTTAGTGAATTTTTTGATTCTCTCATTATCAAAGCGGCTGGTTATCGCCAGTTATGCACCAAAGCACAGGGTAAAGTTTAACAGAGTTATTACCCATAAAAGTTTGAGAATATGTGTCGTTTGTTATCTTTGTTAAAGTAAGCGGTAAGATGACGGGTGATACCGAAAGGTAGTTAACATTTTATTGCGATATGTTGTTGAGCTATCGTTTACCATGAACGAAATTTTGCCAGCGTCGGTAGATTTTTAGGGTTTCGATACGCTTTGGTTTGCTATCTAACACTGTATAAAGTTTACCTAACAGGTAGGTAGTAAAAAAATAATTAAAATAGCCATCGTTATCATTATTATCATTAAGCATTTATCATTAAGAAGCAATTATCATTAAGCAAATTTGACGGTATGAAAAAAACACAACAACTTCCAGATTTTAGTTCGGTCGGCACGCTATGGCGACCGTTTTTGTTTTTCTTGTTGCCTTTACTGCTGACCAACATCTTGCAATCGCTGTCAGGGACGATTAATACCATTTTTGTTGGGCAGATGCTAGGGGTGCAGGCGATTGCCGCCGTATCGGTGTTTGCCCCAGTGCTGTTTTTTTTGATGGCATTTATCATCGGTATCGCTTCAGGCTCATCAATTTTGGTAGGGCAGGCTTGGGGTGCCAAAGAGTTGGATTTGGTCAAACGAATTACCGGCAATAGCTTTGCAATTATTTTGATGTTAGGGGTGATGATTGCGATTGCAGGTAGCTTGCTCAGTCAGTTTATCATTGTACAGATGGGCGTCCCTGCTGAGATTCAAGGCTTGGCAAACCGTTATGCCAAGTTGATGTTGGCAGGAAGTCCGCTACTGTTTTTATTTATCGCTTATACTTCGTTATTGCGCGGGGTTGGCGATTCGGTGACGCCCCTGTTTGCCGTGGGTATTTCCATTGTGATTGGGATTGTGGTGACGCCTGCGCTCATTCAAGGTTGGTTTGGGTTACCCAAGCTCGATATCCAAGCCCCTGCGATTGCGACTCTATTATCACAGTTGTTGGTATTGCTGTTTTTGTTTTTTTATACCCGTGCCAAAAATCACCCCTTACAAATTGATACTCAATTGCTCAAATATATACGCATCCAACCCGACATCGCGCGTAAAGTGATTCGGTTAGGGTTGCCTACCGCGTTTCAGATGGTCACGGGCGCGATATCTGGCTTGGTGATTATTGGACTCGTCAATGGCTTTGGTACCAATGCCACCGCAGCTTATGGCGCAGTCAACCAAGTGTTGAGCTATGTGCAATTTCCTGCCATGTCGATTGCGATAGCGGCATCAATTTATGCCTCGCAAGCGATTGGCGCAGGTAAGGCGAGCGCCTTAAACTGCGTCACTCGCACTGCCATGATGACCAATCTCATTATTACGGGTGGATTGATTGTTCTGGCGTATCTTTTTTCCCGTTATTTGATGGCGATGTTTATCACGGTGGAAGGCGTGATTATACTAGCGCAACAGTTATTGCACATTGTGTTATGGAGTTTGCTTTTTTTTAGCAGTGGCATGATTTTTAGTGGCATGATGCGCGCGACTGGGATGGTGTGGCAGCCTATGTTTATCAGTATCGGCAGTATCTTATTGGTAGAGATTCCCAGTGCGATTTTACTCAGTCGTCATTTTGGACTGCAGGGCATTTGGTGGGCGTATGTGGCGAACTTTATAGTGATGAGCGTCTTACAAGGCTTGTACTACCAATTTTTTTGGAAGAAAAAAGCGGTCGAGCGACTGGTGTAAGCTTTGTTTTTTGTGCAAGCTTCATTCATTTATATAAACTCAATTTTTCTATGTAAGCTTGATTATTTCTAATAGCGACTTATCCATCATTGACGAAACGATGGATATCGAGGATGAGATACCATCAAATGGGGTTGTTAAAAATTTTGTCATGGTGGCGACCGCTATCAACCTAATCAATCAAGCCTAATGAATTAAAGGAATCAAACTGAAGCAATCAAAGTTATCTTTCTTTAATAGGTGGGCTATAATCAACGAACTATGCGGGGTTTTGCTGAGCAACTGGTATGGGAAATGCAAGCTTTCGGCTATACTGTGGAATAAATCATCTGACAAAAGTAAGCCATCTTTATGCCGACACCGACTATTGCTCACAACACCCATACGCCAAACTTAGATAGCGACAGTGAGATGTCGCTGTATCATTATCTTGCAGCAGCAGCGCTTGATATCCCAACCCCAACCGACCATCATGCCTATCTGACTTACAAGCTTAACGTCATCAAAATCCTTGTGCTCAATGCCGCCGAGCCATTGTACCGTAAAGCTTGCGGGCTGCGAGTCAAAGAAATACGTCTACTTAGACTGATTCATGATTACCCAAATATCACCTCAAGCGAACTTAAAGTAAAATTGGTACTGGATAAAACGCTGTTATCCAAATATTTAGCAGGGCTTGAGCAGCGCGGTATGATAGAAAAAATTCCCGATAAACAAGATAACCGTATTCAGCAGCTACGCTTGACGGCGGCAGGTGAGCAGGCGTGGCAAACTTGTGAGACGATTGGTCGCGGGCTTGAAGCAAAGTTTTTTCATCAGATGAGCGGGCAGGAATGGGATCAGCTGCATCATCTGCTTGATAAAGCCTTGAATTCATTAACGGATTGGCACAGCCAAGCCACATCCGATGGCTAACAAATCTTTTAGCTACCTAATCTGATAGCTACCCAATCTGTTGGCTAAGAGGCGCTTTTTTTCCAACCGGGTAAACGATAATTAAACGCCAGCGCGGCAATACGCAGCCCTGTGGTAGTGACGGTACTGATAAACATAATCACCCAAGCGGCAAGCGAGCTGTACACCGCCAAAATCGCATACACCCAGCCGCCAACCAACGCACACATGGCATACGGACGATGGTCAAAAAACGCGGTGGGCATCTCACCACAGGCAATATCACGCATCACTCCGCCAAATACCCCAGTGATAATCCCCATAATGACTGATACCGCCATCGGCATACCGCTTGCCAGTGAGGCTTGTACCCCAGAGGCGACGAACAAGCCCAACCCTAACGCATCTGCCAATTGAATCGCTGCAGGTGTGATACGAAACGGGCGGCGGCTATTGACTAGCATTACCACAATACAAAGCGCAAACACCAGCCATAACATTAGCTCTTGGGACACCCAAAAAAACGGACGACGCTCTAGCAAAATATCACGCAGCGTACCCCCACCATACGCCGATAAAAATCCCAGCACCGCTACCCCAAACATATCCATACGTTTGCGCACGCCTGCCAAAATGCCCGACAAGGCAAAAGCAATGGTGCCGATGACTTCTACGGCGATTCTAAGTGATTCACCCCAAGGTGCCAAATCAGTTAGCTGCATAGCATAAAAACCAAACAATCATAAAAAATCACATCATACCATACCCACCAAAATTACCGCCTACCAAAAACCCAAGGTATTTGCATTATCTCTGGCAAGGCAATTGAACTATAGCCACTCAATTGCCTAAGACAGGTTGATATAGATGGGAGCGCATTATTTCAAGAACGGTATATGCCAAAAACGGTATAACCAAAAGCGCGGTATAACCAAAAACGCGGTATAAATCGACAGGCGAGGAAACAGTCAAGAACCTGCCAAATAGCTCGATGTAGGTTGATTTTTAACTGTATAACAGTTGCTATTGCCAATAGCTCATCGGTGAGTCTTCAAGTTCATTTAGAATTTTTCTCAGCCCATCTGACCAGTGTTGGCGGATGCTGGCAAAGTATTCATCGTTTTCATCAATGCGATACCCTTGTGGCATCTGTAAGCTGTCATTGTGATAGACCAACACATCAATGGGCATACCGACGGATAGGTTGGAGCGGATGGTTGAATCAAAAGAAATCAGAATGGCTCGCATCGCTGATTTGAGTGATGCGTCATAATTCATGGAACGGTCTAAAATAGGTTTGCCGTATTTACTTTCACCTAACTGGAAAAAAGGCGTATCGGTCGTTGCTCTGATGCAATTGCCTTCAGGGTAGATAAAATAAATTTCCGGGGATTGCCCCTTGATTTGCCCACCCAAGATAAAACTGCTTCTAAACTTAGTATCCGTTTCTTGTGCGATGGTTTGGGCATGGATGGTGGTTTCTCGCAGGCACTCACCCACCAATTGCGCGGCATCATACAGGGTAGGGACGGTATGCAAGTTGCGCTCTTGCGCAAGTTTGATGGCGTTATCTAATTTGGTAAATACCGCTTGTGACGTCGCCAAGTTCCCCGCGGTTTGTAGCACCAAAAACCGCTCACCCTCAATGCCGTATTGATACATTTTGCGAAACATCGATACTTGGTCGACGCCCGCATTGGTGCGAGTATCACTGGCGAAAATCATCCCGTCTTTGAGTCTGATACCCACACAATAGGTCATGGTTGTTCCTTTTTAGCAAATACTGGTTTAGCAAATATTGGTAAATCAATAGTGGCAAATTACTGCTGCGCTGCAAACTGCGCGTTAAGCTGTAGTATGTACTGGGGGCGTGTAGATACCATGACTTGACTATACAGTCGCTCGTCACCGCCCCCTGTTCGCACCCCGCGCACTGGCGCCGCATCGGCATAGTCACGCCCAAAGGCGATGTAAACATGGCAATTGGGGGTAAAATGTTGGTTAGAGATATCAAAGGTGTACCAATTACCCGCAAGCCACACCTCTGCCCATGCATGGCTTGCCATATGCGCTTGGGTTGCTTCATAAATATAACCCGATACATAGCGCGCTGCAATGCCTTTATCCCGTAGCAGTGCCAAAAACACATGGGTATGGTCTTGGCACACCCCAGCCGCCATTGCAAACGCTTGCTCTGCTGTGGTGCCGACATGGGTCACGCTTTTGGTATAGGGCATTTTATCGAGCAAGTCTTTTGCCAATGACTTGAGGATAGCTAACTGCGCATCGATGTCCTCACTTTGCAAAAACTGCTCAAGCGCGTCATGGGCAAAGTCACGCATGGCTTCGGAGCATTGGGTCAGCTTGGTGGGTACGGCAAAAATCTGATACGGCACTTGCTGATTGTCAGGGATAAATAAGGTATCAGCGTTAATTTCTACTTCCCCAAAGGCTTGAATTTGCAAGTTATTGTGCGGTTCGTGACGGCTTAGGGTGAGCCATTGGTTGCCAAAGCCATCCGTTTGCATTTGTGCGACTTTAGGCAGCATCACTTGCCAGTTATGGATGGTTTGGTGGGGTAAGGTCATCGGCGTCATGCGGATGTATTGCACACTGCGTAAGGCAAGTTGTTCATAAAAATAATTGGTTTGGTGGCTGATTATAAGTCTCATTGTGCTCTCACTAACTGCTTATTTTTGTCAAAATGATGGTAGTCATCTAATAGATTTGGCTTACACACCTTGCTGTAAAATATTTGAAAACGCGCCCGATAGTGACTGAAAATCTTTGGGTTGATTAGACTTTAACAGTTGATTGACCAATCGATCCAGCTCACGCCAGCGGGTGTTTTCTGGCAAGGTGTTAACAACCTCTTTAAGTTTTTGCACGCACTCACGGCAATCTTTTTTCATCAATATATGACAGTCCAGCGATTCAAAACATTGTCCGAGTTGCCAAAACGTGACCACAATCGGGTTTTCTTGTTGCATCGACGCATTGCAGGCATAGAGCTGTAGGCTGGCAGCGCGGTACGCTCCCGTATTGGCTAACCGTTTGATAAGGTTATAGAGTTCAGCCGTATCTTTACCAATAACGCCTTTGACGTCTTGGACATTTTGCTCGATAAAGCCAATGGTTTCTGGCACCTTTTTGTTGGCAAGATAGTCATATAGAGCATCGGCATCGGCTGAAATCGGCAAGCCAAGATTGTGCACGATGGCATCGACGTCTATTTGGTTGCACTGGTCATTTGACAGCCGTGTAATGATTTGTTCATAGTAGCGTAAGCGCTCACTGTATCGACCTAGCCATACTAAATAGCTCGCTGTTGATAACAGCAAAATTAAGCGATTATGGTTGATATTTTCATACGCCAATAAAGTCGATGATTGTGATTTTCGTTCATGGTTGGTTTGAATGGTGCCCAAATGAGCGGTGCCTTGTTTGCCGCTGAGTTTGCCATTGACGGTATCGACCACCCAAGTGTCTTTTACCCCACCGCCTTGGGATGAGTTGACCACCAATGAGCCTTCGGTCATTGCCACTCGCGTCAATCCGCCTGGCACAATATCTACCGTACCGTCACCATGTGACAACACAAAAGGACGCAAATCAATATGGCGCGGTGCGATGCCGCTTGCGACCGCGGTTGGGTTGGTGGACAAGCTAATAGTCGGCTGGGCGATAAACCCTGCTGGGTTGTCTAGTAAACGTTTGCGGTAAGCGGCAATTTGTTCTTTGCTTGAAGTCGGTCCTATCAACATCCCATAACCTCCCGAGCCCTGCGTTTCTTTAATCACCAACTCTGGCATATGGTCGAGCACATATGCCAACTCATCGGCATCACTGCATTGATAGGTTTGCACATTGGGTAAAATCGGTTTTTCACCCAAATAATACTCAATTATCTTGGGTACAAATGGATAAAGGCTTTTATCGTCAGCAATGCCTGTGCCTGGGGCGTTGGTTATCACCACATTGCCTGCGCGATACGCACTCATCAGCCCTGACACCCCCAAGATTGAATCGGGTAAAAACGCCAACGGATCCAAAAATGGGTCGTCAATACGGCGATAAATCACATCCACTTGTACCTTGCCGCGCACCCCTTGGATGTAGACATGGTTGTTTTCTACAATCAAATCATAGCCATGCACCAAGGGCACATTCATCTCACGCGCCAAAAACGCATGTTCGTAGTACGCACTGTTAAAACGTCCTGGGGTGAGTACCACGATTTGTGGGTCGTATTTGTTGGTGGTGCTCGATAGACACGCCTTTAACCGTTTTGGATAGTCCGCCACCGGTAACACCGATTGAGATTGGTAGAGCTTGCTTAGTAAGGTTTGCGACACATTGCGGCTCTCGAGCATATAAGAGACGCCAGAAGGGGTGCGTAAGTTGTCCTCAAGCACACAATATTGTCCGTGCTGGTCGCGAATCAAATCAATGCCGCTAATATGAGCATAGACGGGTTTATCCAAGTTGATACCCAGCATCCACGGCTCGTAGCCACTGTTTTTAAACACAAACTCGCTTGGCACAATGCCTTCTTTGACAATCGTCTGTTCGTGATAAATATCATGGATAAATTGATTGAGCGCGCGAATACGTTGTTGGCAGCCTTGTTCCATCACTTGCCATTCTTGAATGTCAATGATGCGCGGGATGATATCAAAGGGTATCATGCGCTCAATGTTGCTGGCATCGCTATACACAGTGAAGGTCACGCCGCGGCGATAAAAAATATCCGATGCTTGGTTATTCAAACTAATTAACGTGTCTGAATTCATCTCTTGAAGCCAAGCACCCACCTGTTGTGCCGAATGTCTATATTGCCCATCGGCGAGTTGCAGTTCATCAAATGCTTTGGCAATTGGCATTATTGGCTCCTTATGTATGACGAAAGAAGAAATAGTTTTTGCCTCCCGATGGCAGACATTTTCTTGACAGATTATGCTATAAATAACTTATTAAATAATTCATCAAGTTTCATGCCAAAAAAAACAAAACGAAAGGCTGTTAAATAGTTGAAAAATAGATTAAAAATCGCTCGATTTTGCACCAAAATTAGTCGAATTATTGAAGTTGGTGCAGTGTAAAACAAAAAATCTACGCCATAGGCGCATAAAAATCATGACATGAACCAAATTGATGCATGAGAAATATTTTGGTGAAAAATTAAACGAATATTTTTCTACTAAATTGTTGTTATATTAAAAATTTTTTTATTAAAAATTATTGCAACACATCATCAGATAATGCGCATACTAATAGCAATAGTCAATACCCAACTTGTACAATTCAAACAACATGAACCAGTCGGATGCCGGCTCCGTTGCCCAATTGACGCTAAGGCTCGTGACTTAAAGGAGAGAAACAGTTAACAGGCTAATCGTTTTTTATTAAATTATCCCCCAAAAAATCAATTAATAAGCGTATTTTTAAATTTAAAAATGCCCGATTCATATAGACCGCATAGATTGATACGTTGCTAAATGGCTGCTCAAACAATTTGACCAGTCGCCCTTGCCCAATCTCATCCTCAATCAGCCATTCGGGCAATATTGCAGCGCCCATGCCTGTCAGCGCCATCTGTGCCATCATCACAGTGTTATTACTGCTGTTATAGGGTTTGAGGGTGGTTGCCATGTGCGTATAGTTGGGTAAAATCCCGGGCAGGTCACTGAGCTCGTCTGCAGACGTAGGCGGCTCGTGCTGTGCAACAAAACGCGGACTTGCGACATAATAAAAATCTATTTTGCCCAGCGGTTTGACAATCAAATTATCTTGTGGCGTGTTGACCACCCGCAGCGCTAGGTCATAGCCCGCAGCAATCAAATCGGTGAAGCGATTTTCCAAATCAACCGTTAGCTCAATTTTGGGATAATCTTGCTGGAATTTGGCAAGCAGATTGACAAAATAGGGCGTGGCAAACCATACCGGTGCAATGATTCGCAGTTTTCCTTCCGGCAATACACTGCCATCGTGTGCCTTGGTTTTTGCCTGCTGCAAAATATCTAGGGCGTGTACCGCTTCTGCATAGTATTGTTGACCGACTTCAGTGAGGCTTAAATTACGGTTGTTGCGATTTAACAGCTTGGCTTGCACATAGGCTTCAAGGTGTTGTAAGTGTTTGCTGGTCATGGCAAGCGACATATCGAGTGCATCAGCGGCTTTGGTAAAACTGCCTTTTTCTACGATGGTGCGAAACACTTGCAAGCTTTTGAGCGTATCCATGCGTATCCTTCAGTGAGTTAATGTTTCCAGTGAATTAACGCTTGAATGCGTCATGTTAATTATCAACTAATAAGAAATAATATATCAATATTTTATGTGTTTTTCTCTTAATAAGATATCACTATAATGGCGTCATCACATATATTCATGACTTTAACTTTAGACTAATAGGATACAACAATGAACAATGTTTCTCGATATCAACCTTATGTACTTGGCTTGTTTCGCATCGTACTGGGCTACACCTTTATGCTACATGGCATGGCAAAATTATTTGGAGTGCCGCATGTGGCGATGTTTGATGGTTTGCAATTGTTTTCGCTGATGGGCTTAGCAGGCGTGTTAGAATTGGTCGGTGGCGTTTTGCTGATTTTGGGCTGGTTCACGCGTCCTGTCGCTTTTATTCTGTCAGGTCAAATGGCGGTGGCATACTTTATGATGCACGCAGGCATTGATAATTTTTGGTTGCCACTGCTGAATCAAGGGGAAGCCGCTGTACTGTATAGCTTTGCTTTCTTATACTTATCTGTTGCAGGCGCGGGTGCTTTCTCCATTGATAATCGTGGACAAGCTGTCAGTGCCTAGTTAATCAAAATCTTAGCTAATAAAAATTTTAGTTGATAAAAGTTTTAGGTGATAACAATAGGAGGTCGCCATGAAGGGTTTAACATTAACTGATGTATTAGGCGCAAGCATTGACAAGCCAACGCTGCCTAGTTTATTTATCTCGCATGGTGCACCAACGATTGCGATTGAAGATACGCCGTTTACTCAGGCGCTGCATCAGCTCGGTGCAGCTTTACCCAAGCCTAGGCTTATCATCATCATGTCGGCGCACTGGGAAAGTGGCGAGTGGCTGATCAATGCCAATCCAGCCCCCCGCACTTTACATGATTTTGGGGGCTTTCCTAAAGCGTTATTTGAAATCCAATACCCCGCAGCCGGTCATCCAGCCGCTGCGCAAAGTATCGCCAAGCAGCTAGCGCAAATGCAAGTGGCGGTTAAAGTGGTCGACAATCAACCATTTGATCATGGTGTCTGGACACCGCTGCTACACATGTACCCCAATGCCGATGTGCCAATCGTGCAGGTGTCGTTGCCACACGGGTTTAGCCCCAGTCAGTTGTATCAACTTGGGCAGTTGTTTGCGCCGCTACGGCAACAAGGGGTGTTGATTGTGGCATCGGGTAGTATTACCCATAACTTATATAATGTGCGTTTTAACAGTCAACAGATTGAGCCGCAAGCCAAAACCTTTAAATACTGGATAATAGATCAGCTAAAAGCCAATGACAAAACGATGTTTGATTGGCAGACGCATAGCTTGGCGCGCCACAATCACCCAACGCCCGAGCATTTACTGCCTGTATTTTTTGCGCGGGGCGCAGGGGATGTGATGTCGGTAGTGCATGAAAGCTTTGCTCACTACAATCTGGGTATGGATATCTATCGGTTTGATTAGTGGATAAAAAGGCGAATTAACCGCAGTAAATTTGCCTTATCATCAATCTATCGCGCAAGCTTTACAAGGCTTCATAAGAATGTCATTTGCATAGCTTATGATTTTACCATTTTTACCCAATATCATAGCGGTTGGCTAAGCTTCAAAAAAAGCCTCAAAAAAAGCCATTATTCTAGGATAATGGCTTTTTTATGGCGACAAAAAAGTTTTGATAACTACCCCTTAGGGATTAAGTTGAAAATTGTTTACTTGTATGTAAAGGATTGTAGCTAGCCTTCAGCAACGCTGCTATCAATCCTCAATATCTGCTAAAATAATACAGATAATTTTAAACTACTGATAATCAATTATGGGTTTATTTCGTTTTTTTGAAAATCGTCTGGAAGTCTATCCAGAAGACAATTACAACCTACCGACGGATAATTTTTTAAAGTTTCTGTGGGCGTGTACCAAGGGTCTGCGCGGTTGGATTTTTGCCTTCATGTTCTTGACAGGCTTGATAGGTGTGTATGAGTCGCTACTGTACAAGTGGATTGGCGATATCGTCAATTGGCTGGGTGCCTATACGCCCGCTAATCTGTGGGCAGAAAAAGCCGATAGTTTGCTAATGATGGCGGCCGTGTTGGTGGTCAGCCCAATTTTGGTGGGCTTAAGCTCGCTGATTCATTTTCAGACTTTGCAAGGCGTGTTCCCGATGCAGATGCGTTGGCGTTTTCACCGTCAAATGCTCGGTCAATCCATGCAGTTTTATCAAGACGAGTTTTCTGGTCGGGTGTCTGCCAAGGTGATGCAAACCGCGCTTGCAGTGCGCGATACCATTATGACCATTGCCGACATGCTGGTGTATGTATTGGTGTATTTTGTCAGTAGTGGCATTATTTTATTTAACCTTGACGGTTGGTTACTCATCCCATTTTTGTTGTGGATGGTGATGTTCTTTGCCACTGTGGCGTATTTTATCCCCAAGCTTAAAAACTCTGCCAGTCGCCAAGCCGATGCCCGTGCCTTGATGACAGGGCGGATTACGGATGCGTATGCCAATATCACGACGGTCAAATTATTTAGCCACTCTCGCCGTGAGCTGACCTATGCCAAAGATGCGATGAGCCAGTTTTTGGATACGGTGCATGAGCAAATGCGCTGGGTGTCCCGCCTTGAGCTGGTCAATCATTTGATTAATGTGGTATTGGTCGGTACTACGGTGGCGCTCGGTTTGTACCTGTGGTATTACAACGGCTTAAGCGTAGGGGCGATTGCGGCAGCGACTGCAATGGCGATGCGTCTTAACGGGTTGACCCACTGGATAATGTGGCAAACGGCGGCATTGTTTGAGAATATTGGTACCGTACAGGACGGCATGAAAACCTTGTCAAAACCGCATACCGTGGTAGATAAGCCGAACGCTAGGGACTTACTTATCACGCAAGGCAAAATCAACTTTAGCCATGTCGATTTTAATTATGGTCGCAGTGGCAATAAAACCAATGACGCCGATGCCAAGCAAAAACTACTCGATGATTTTAACCTTGAGATTAAAACGGGTGAAAAAATCGGTCTAGTGGGACGCTCTGGCGCAGGTAAATCAACCTTGGTGAATTTGCTACTGCGTTTTTATGATGTCGATGGGGGCGCGATTTTGATTGATAATCAAAATATCAGCGATGTCACCCAAGAGAGCTTACGCCAACAAATCGGCATGGTTACTCAAGATACCTCACTACTACACCGCACCGTGCGAGAAAATATTGCCTATGGTCGCCCAGATGCCACCGATGAGCAAATCATCAGCGCCGCCAAACAAGCCCATGCGTGGGAGTTTATCCAACATTTAAGCGATGCCAAAGGCAATGTCGGCTTGGATACCCAAGTCGGTGAACGTGGCGTCAAGCTCTCGGGTGGACAACGCCAGCGCATTGCCATCGCCCGTGTGATGCTCAAAAATGCGCCGATTTTGCTGCTGGATGAAGCGACCTCGGCACTCGATAGCGAAGTGGAATACGCTATCACTGACAGTCTCAACGATATGATGGCAGGCAAGACCGTGATTGCGATTGCCCACCGATTGTCGACGATTGCGTCGATGGATAGATTGGTGGTGATGGATAGAGGGCAAATCGTCGAGCAAGGTAGCCATGGTGAGCTTCTAGCTCAAAATGGTGTATATGCCAAATTATGGGCAAGACAAAGCGGCGGTTTTCTTGGCGAAGATGATTAAATAAAAGAAGTGCTAACTTACAATAGATTTGATACCGCCCAACGGCAAGGGTGAATGCCAAGTCACAAAAGGGGTAGCCATAATTTTTCACTGGGTCTTATAATCAAGTAACCAAGTCAATTTTTAGTCACCTTTTAGTCACTAAAAAGTGGCTAGAAAAGTGATTAATTAGGACAATTGGCATGGAAGAACAACGCATCAATCTAAATGGCAAAAACGCCAAATACTATAACATCAAAAACCCCACCGCCAGCCAGACTGCCCATTTTTACGGCGGTAACGGCTTTGCCTTAGGCGTCTATGAGCCGCTCTTGAACGATTTATCGCAACATCTTAATATTACCGCGCTAACCATGCGGGGCGAATGGTACGATAAACCGACCGAAACCGCGCTGACGCGGGAACAGGACGCCGATATCTTGATTGAGTTCTTGCAAGCCACTCTAGCAGAGCGAGACGGCAAGCCCGTCATCGGTATCGGACATTCGCAAGGGGCAACTGCCACCACCATGGCAGCTGCCAAACGCCCAGACTTGTTTAGCGCGCTTTATTTGCTTGAGCCTGTCACCTTTACCAACCAGCAAGGCAAGCTTTACAGCCTAGTGCCACGCATGGTAAAAATGACTCGAGAACCCTTTAAAAGCACCCAAGTTAAACAAGCCGACTGGCCCAGTGTGGATGCGTATTATCAGTTTCTTCGCCGTCATAAAGCGTACAAACGTATCAGTGATGAACACCTTTTAACCTATGCCAAAAATAGTTTAGAGGCAGGTGAGCAGGGTAAACTCACGTTACGTTTTTCACCCAAGCAAGAACTCGCCAATTATTTTGGCACACCACTGATTATAAAGCCGTTACAACAGCTCATTGCCGACAACAAAGTGCCTGTGCAGTTAATCATCGGTAAGCCGTCGATGTTTATCAGTCAACAAGTGCGTCAGATGTGGGATACATTCGTGCCCAATGAGCAAATAACAGTGCTCAATGACTATGGACATTTACTGCCACTGGAAGCACCAGAATTATGCGCCAAGCTCATTTTTCAAAAGCTGAAGTTGACAAGCTAACATGACATTATTTGCCGCCAATCCCAACGAGAATTTATTGCCCTACGATGGTATTGTCAATGATTTTGGGCAGGTTTTTGACAGCCCCGCTTATGAGCCCAATGCGCTTTATCGGCATTTTTTAACGCAGTTACCTTGGCAGCATGACGTTGTCACAATTTTTGGCAAAACCCATGTCACCCATCGCCAAATCGTGTGGATGAGTGAAAACGATTACCACTATTCTGGGCAACGCAAGACGGCAACGCCTTGGACCGCGGATGTTTTGGCATTAAAACAGCACATAGAATTGCTACTGGCTGAGCAACAGATGAGCGCAAATTTTAACGCCTGTTTGTTTAATTATTACCCCACAGGCGATGATGGTATGGGCTACCATGCCGATAATGAAAGCGAACTGGGTAATGAACCCATTATCGCGTCTGTCTCATTAGGGGCAACGCGTAAATTTGTATTCAAGCACCGTATCACCAAGGAAAAAGTCGAGATTCCTTTGCAAAATGGACAGCTAATTGTCATGCGTGGACAAACCCAGCGCCATTGGTTACACAGCCTGCCTAAGACCAAAAAAGTAACGGAAGGTAGAATTAATCTGACCTTCCGTCATATAGCGAATTAAATATCATTTAGCTATCGAGAAGCGCCTGCGCCGCAGCAATATCGAGGGTACCTTCATAAATAGCACGGCCTGTAATGATACCTTCAAGATAATCACTGTAGGGTTTTAGGTTTTCGATGTCTTGTAAGTCCGTCACCCCACCTGAGGCAATCACCGGAATACCACCTTCTTTTGCCAAGTTGACCGTTTGCTCGACATTGACGCCTTGCATCATGCCATCACGTGCAATATCAGTATAGACGATAGAAGATACGCCTGCATCGGCAAAGCGTTTTGCCAAATCCACCGCTTTGACATCGGTGACATTTGCCCAGCCATGTGTCGCTACCATGCCGTCTTTGGCATCAATACCTACAATGATATGACCGGCAAATTCTTGACACGCTTGTTCAACAAATTCAGGTTGTTCGACTGCTTTGGTACCGATAATAATATAGCTCAAACCCGCTTCTAAATAATGACGGATGGTATCAAGGCTACGGATACCGCCACCGAGTTGAATGGGTAAATTTGGGTAGGCTTTGGCAATCGCGGTGACGACGTCTTTATGCACCGGCACGCCATCGAAAGCACCGTTTAAATCCACCAAATGCAGGCGTCGAGCGCCTTCTTTTACCCAGCGGCTTGCCATTGCGACAGGGTCATCACTAAATACGGTATCGTCTTCCATACGCCCTTGTTTGAGGCGGACACATTTGCCGTCTTTGAGGTCAATGGCAGGGATAATTAAAGTTGGCGTAGTTGATAACGTCGTCATGGGGTTGTCCTGTTGTCAGTTGGCGCAAAGTTGAGCTAGGTTAGTCAAAATGCGTGTCGCTAGAATTTGGCGATAATTTTACCGTATAATGCCAACTAAGGTTAAGATATTTTGCATGTGGGTATTAGCATAACAGGGGGAAGGACAATGTTATACGTGGTGATAGCAGGGATTTTTATATTAGGGTATATGGCGATTGCCTTTGAGCACAACATCCATGTCAACAAAGCTGCCAGCGCGCTACTGACTGCGATTGCGTTATGGGTACTGCTGACCTTTGGTATCGATACGCTTGTTGCCAACCATTCGGTGACCGCCAGTCTTGCCAATCATCAAGATTCTTTGCATTTTGTCGGCGAGCAGTTACGTGAGCATTTGGCAGAAATCGCCGAGATTTTGTTCTTCTTGATGGGCGCGATGGCGATTGTTGAGCTGATTGATGCGCATGATGGCTTTCGAGTGATTACCGATAAAATTCATACCAAAAATGCCAGTAAGCTACTCGCCATTATTACCATTATCACCTTTTTTCTCTCATCGTTACTCGACAACTTAACCACCACCATTGTGATGGTATCACTGGTGTCAAAAATCATCGATGACCAAAAAATGCGATGGTATTTTGCCGGTCTTATTGTGATTGCGGCCAATGCGGGCGGTGCTTGGTCACCTGTGGGTGATGTCACCACCACCATGCTATGGATTGGCGGGCAGATTACTGCAACGGGTATTATGGCAAATGTGTTTATCCCAAGTATCGTATGTACGTTAATCCCCATGGGCTTGGTGATGATGCAGCTAAAAGGTCAAACCGTGACCGCGCCTGTACTGCCAAGCGGACAAGAATCTGACAGTGAATTGGCTAGTATGCCTATAGAGCAGCGTATCGAAAGCCTACGTGCTACCATCAAATCAAACGCCCAAGACAGCATCAGTCAAAAAACGCGCATGACAGTGTTACTGCTAGGGTTGGGTGCATTGGCATTTGTGCCAATTTTTAAAACCATTACCCATTTGCCGCCTTATGTCGGCGTGTTGTTTGGCTTGGCTGTACTGTGGATGGTCACTGAAATCATGCACCGTCACCAAGATAATTATATCCGTGAGCGTATCGGGGTTGAAGGCGTATTAAGCCGTATTGATATTCCCAGTATTTTATTTTTCCTCGGTATTTTATTGGCGGTGGCAGCACTTGCCACTGCGGGCATACTCGGTGACGTAGCAAAATGGCTGGATGCCACTTTTGGCAATGTGTATGTCATCAACGTCATGATTGGCTTGTTATCCTCAATCGTGGACAACGTGCCTTTGGTGGCAGGGGCAATGAATATGTATCCGCTGACCACCGATGCCAATATCGCGCAAGCGGCGGCAGCAGAAGCGGCGCGCCTTGAGCTGTTTCGTCAAGATGGCATGTTTTGGGAGTTTTTGGCTTATTGTGCGGGGACAGGCGGTAGCTGTTTGATTATCGGCTCAGCCGCGGGCGTGGCAGCGATGGGCATGGAGAAAATCCCGTTTATGTGGTACATGAAAAAAATCACTTGGCTTGCACTGATTGGCTATCTGGTCGGGGCAGGGGTGTATGTGCTGATTGAAACCATGATTCGATAATACGATAATTGGCTATTGACATAATAAGCTATTCAATCATTAAACAAGGCGCAAATGAGCGCCTTTTTTATGGACTGGTTTTATGGACTGGTGAGCGATGCTATCGCTTCAATGTGATTAAACTTGCGCTAAATATAAAAAGTCAAAATTTACCCCAAAAAGCTATTGATTTTGATAAAAATATGCTAAACTATTGCCCTTTTTGGTGTACCTAAACTTTGCTAAAACTGTATTTATGCCGTTTTTTCAATTGTTTGGGTCTTTTAGGCTCTAACCACTGAACTAGATTCAATTGATTGCATTCACAGAGAGAACATTATGGTAGTTATCCGTTTACAACGCGGTGGTGCGAAAAAACGCCCATTTTATCAAATCGTGGTAACCGACTCACGCAATGCCCGTGACGGTCGTTACATCGAAAACATCGGGTTCTTTAACCCACTAGCGCAAGGTCAAGAAGTGCCAGTACGCATCAACGCTGACGCTTACCAAGCATGGATCAACAAAGGTGCACAACCTTCTGACCGTGTTGCCGCTTTATTTAAAGCAGCTAGCAAAGCACAAGCAACTGCTTAATTTTTTATAAAAATTAAGTAGAGCGGACTTTAATATGGCAAAACAACCAACAGACTTGCATACCAATGAGGCTAACACATCGCTGTTTAAAATCGGCGAGCTAAAAAAGCCTTATGGCATTCATGGCTGGCTATGGGTATTTAGCTTTACTGAAGACCGTGAAGCGATATTTCATATGCAGCCTTGGGTCATCAATACTGCCATGGGTCAAAAGGCCTTAACGGTAAAAAACTGGCGACAACAAGGTAAAGGCTACGTGGTACAACTTAACGAAGTACCCGACCGCAATATCGCAGAAACCATGTTTGGTGTAAGCCTTTGGGCAGAAAAAAACAATCTGTCTGAGCTTGCAGAAGACGAATATTATTGGTCAGATTTGATTGGCTTGACAGTGATTAGCCAGTCAGAAAATGTCATTTTAGGACGTGTAAAAGAGCTGTTTGAAACAGGGGCACATGCCATTATGGTGGTCGAACCGACTGCGGATAGTGTGGATGGTGAAGAACGACTGATTCCTTGGCACAAACAGACCATTGGCGAGGTAAATTTAGCCAAGCAAACCCTGATGGTCGATTGGGGCAGTGATTATTAAACATTGATAACTAGCATTGATGATTAATCGTTGCGTGTTCGTCGTTGATGGGTGCTTAGCATTTATTCGATGGGAGTTGTCAATCAACAAGGCGTTGTTAATGCCAAGCTAAAGTGAGTGTAGCGTATGTTTTTTGCGGTAATAACCATTTTGCCCGAAATGTTTGCTAGTATTACTGACTTTGGCATCACTGGGCGGGCGCTGGCTCGCAAGCAAGCGGAAATCTTGCTGATTAACCCAAGAGACTTTACCACAGACAATTATCGGCGTATCGATGAGCGTCCGTTTGGTGGAGGGCCTGGTATGGTAATGATGGCAGAGCCGTTACAAAAAGCCATCGACTACGCCAAAACGCAAGCCAATGCGCGCGGTAAAACCTGTCCTGTGGTGTATTTGTCGCCACAAGGCAAGACACTGAGCGAAAGCAGAGTGCTTGATTTTTGCCAATATGACGGCTTGATTTTGTTATGCGGTCGTTATGAAGGCATCGATGAAAGACTACTGAGTCAGTATGTCGATATCGAATGCTCAATTGGTGATTATGTGCTCACAGGGGGCGAATTGCCCGCGATGGTATTGATGGATAGTGTGATACGCCGATTGCCCAATGTGATGGGCGATGATTTATCGGCGCAGCAAGACTCCTTTGTGGATGGCTTGCTCGATTGTCCACAATATACCAAACCGACTGAATTTCAAGGGATGAAAGTGCCTGACGTGCTGTTGTCAGGGCATCATGCCAATATCGCCAAGTGGCGATTTATTCAGCAGGCAACACGCACCCAGCTAAGACGTCCTGATTTGTGGCAAGCCTTTGTGCCAACCAAACAGCAACAAAAATGGCTGACAGAAGCAGCGCAATCTGCTAAAGACAGCCACCCAGATTCATCCACTTGACGGATGCCTAATCGTGTCGATTGCTATCAAGACACATAAAATTAGCGGGGAGTATGCGCATTTGCTGACATCAACTAACTTTAGTCAGCTTAGCCTCTGTCCCCAGTGAGAGGAGAAAATCTCATGAGTAACAAACATCCTTTGGTTCAACAAATCGAAAATAGCCAGCTTAAGCAAGACGTACCAAGTTTTGGTCCTGGTGACACTGTTGTCGTACAAGTAAAAGTGCGTGAAGGCGACCGTGAGCGTCTACAAGCATTTGAAGGTGTTGTTATCGCTAAACGTAACCGCGGCTTAAACTCTGCGTTTACCGTACGTAAAATCTCTAGTGGTGTAGGTGTTGAACGTGCGTTCCAAACCCATTCACCACAAATTGCAAAAATTGAAGTAAAACGTCGTGGTGATGTACGCCGTGCCAAACTTTACTACCTACGTGACCGTTCTGGTAAATCAGCACGTATCCGTGAAAAACTGTCAGTGCGTAAAGAAGAAGCGCAAGCTTAAGGCTTTAACTGCGTTATTTATTATCTGCCTAAATGGGTTAAACTTTGATTGTCAGGGTTTAATCAACACCAAAAAAGCAAAAACCCCAAATAAATCTATTTGGGGTTTTTTGTTGTTAGCGCTTATTTATTTTTGCGCTGTCCAGCCTTTGGGGCGTTCGTAGTCTTCATTATCCAAAAATTTATTGCGCTGCTCGGTAATAAATTTTTTAGCTTCTGGGTCAATCATGCTTAAGTGATTTTCATTGATGAGCATGGTTTGGTGCTCTAGCCATTCGTTCCACGCTTTGGCAGACACGGTGTTTTGCAGCTCTTCACCAAGCTTATTAGGAAACGGCGGTTTTGGCATTTTGGGTAGCTTTTGTTTGTATTTACGGCACATGACCATGTGGTCAGCGGGGTTATAAGTTTCCATTTTTTATCCTGTTAATAGTTGCTAGTCTAAATCGCTAGCATCGGCATAAATCCAAGCGGTAGCGCCACTGTCAAAGTGACCTTCCACTCGTGCGTAGGCATCGACTTCGTAGCGGTCGGCTTGGGCAAGCTCATCCTCGGTAATGTCAAAAATCACACCTGCCACTTTGTCAGTTGGGTTATTGGTTTTAAGTAGTATCGGATGAAAACGTTTGCCACTTTTGGCGACCACATCGTCATCGGTGATTTCAATTTCACCCAACTGGTAGCCAATGAGTTGGTCTTTACTACCCACCAGTGTACGCCCAAAGGTGGCAAGCTGTACATTTTCTTGTTGTAATGTGCCATACGAGAACAGTTTTGGCATATTAATGACCTAATTGTTCGATACGCTGACGCCCACGTTCAATCGCCATTTTGACTTGATTGGGCGCTGTACCACCAATGTGGTTACGGGCATTGAGCGAGCCTTCAAGGGTCAGATATTCAAACACGTCCTCACCAATTAAGTCGCTAAAGCCTTGAAGCTCATCGAGTGATAATTCACTCAAATCTACGCCTTTTTGCACACCTAACGCTACTGCTTTACCCACTACTTCATGCGCGTCGCGGAAGGCTAAGCCTTTACGCACTAGATAATCCGCCAAATCAGTGGCGGTCGCATACCCTTTCATGGTCGCAGCACGCATATTTTCTTTGTTTGGAATTAAGTTTGGTAGCATATCAGCAAAGGCAAGTAGTGAGCCGGTTACAGTATCTACCACATCAAATAGTGGCTCTTTATCTTCTTGGTTATCTTTGTTGTAAGCCAGCGGTTGGTTTTTCATCAAGGTCAATAGGGTAATCATATCGCCAAACACGCGGGCAGCTTTACCTCGTACCAGCTCTGGCACATCGGGATTTTTCTTTTGTGGCATAATCGATGAGCCTGTGCAAAAACGATCGGGGACGACCACAAACCCAAATTGCGCTGACATCCACAAGATGATTTCTTCACTCATACGTGACAAGTGCATCATTAACAGGCTTGCGCTACTGGCAAATTCAATGGCGAAATCACGGTCGGATACCGCATCCAGCGAGTTTTGACAAATCCCTTCAAAGCCTAATAGCTGTGCGGTAAATTCCCGCTCAATCGGATAAGTCGTACCGGCTAGCGCTGCGGCGCCTAGGGGCATTTGGTTGATACGTTTTCGACCATCAATCAAGCGCTCGCTATCCCGCATTAGCATCTCAAACCATGCCATCACATGATGACCAAAACTGACAGGCTGCGCGGTCTGCAGATGGGTAAAGCCTGGCATAATAGTATCGGTATGTTGGCTTGCCAAATCAAGTAAGCCCGTTTGTAGACGTTTTAGTAATCCTAAAATAATATCGGTTTGGTCACGCAGATATAAACGGATATCGGTCGCAACTTGGTCATTACGGCTACGCCCTGTATGCAGTTTTTTGCCGACATCGCCAATGATAGCGGTCAAACGAGATTCCACATTCATGTGCACGTCTTCAAGCGCCACCGACCATACAAATTTGCCATCGGCGATTTCTTGTTTGATTTGGGTTAAACCGCCAACGATTTGGTCTTTGTCCGCCTCGGTAATAATCCCTGCTTTGGCAAGCATGGTGGCATGAGCAATCGAGCCTGCGATGTCTTGATTGGCAAAACGTTGGTCAAATCCGACAGACGCGGTAAATTCAGCGACAAAACTGTCAGTGGCTTCGCTAAAACGTCCACCCCACATACTAGATGTGCTAGAATCAGCGGAAATTTGATTGCTCATAATACGTCCATTTTTTGTGTAAGTGTGAAAGGAATAAAGACAATGAGATTGCTGGAGCTGTTAATTCCCTCTGCAAAATCTAGGGCTAGTATAGCAAAAACTGAGGATACCTCACAAATTTCACTCAAGCGCATTAAAGAGCCGCTCACCAGCACCTTTTTCCTGCCCAATCTGTTCGCTATCCCCTCAAAGATGTCGCGGCTTTTTAGCGCAGTCATTTTGTTAGTCGCAATGGGTCTAAAAAAGTCACCAATCTGACGCGGCATTTCACATTTTATCTAACAAACTATGGTATATTAATTTGCGTCTACTTAAAACAATGCGTTTATCCTCTGTTGCCGTAAAACCACCGACTTTAGGCGGTGGATATAAGGCAACTTAAGCAACCATGCTCATGCACTATAATACTTGCATGAATTTTGTTAAAATAAACCCATGAAAACACTCAAGTTGCGCATACGAGACAAACACATAGTGAAGCTTAACCGCCTAAGCGGTTCGGTCAATTTCGTGTGGAACTATGTTAATGACTTGAGTTATAAGCACTTACAAAAGACTGGTAAATTCTTTTCAGCCTACGACCTAAACGAATATACCAAAGGTAGCGGTGAACTACTTGGCTTACACTCTCAAACCATCCAAGCCATCAATGAAACCCATGCCAAAGCTAGAAAACAATTCAAAAAAGCTAAATTATCATGGCGAACCAACAACCCAACATCAAAGCGTAAAAGCTTGGGTTGGCTACCATTTAAACAATCTGCCATCAAGCATATTGCCACGCACCAAACAGGCAAAAAGGGCTTAAAATCCACCTTGCAACTATCCCTAGCCAAAGGGCAAAAACTAGTCATTGACCTATGGGACAGCTACAACCTTAGCCTATATCAAATTAACACTTGCGAGTTAGTCCAAGACAGTCGTAACCGTTGGTATGCGTGTATCACCGTCAAAGAATACCCTAAAACCACTTGTGGAACTGGTAGCGTAGGCATTGACTTAGGTTTAAAAGACAGTGCTACAGCCTCAAATGGCGATAAACTACAAATCAAGCAAACGCTCAAATATGCCAAAGCGTTAGCCATTGCTCAAAGAGCCAAAAACAAACAGCGTGTCAAGGCTATCCATGCCAAAATCAAACATACACGGCAAGACCTAATCCACAAATTCACCACCCAATTAGTTAAAGACAATGCCCTAATCGTGGTGGGTGATGTTAAAACCACCCAATTTAACAGCAAAAAAGGCAAACTAGCCAAATCGGTTTACGATGCAGGTTGGTTTGAACTCAAGCGACAACTGACCTATAAATGCGAGAACGCAGGTTGCCGTTTTGAAATCGTAAATGAGAAATACACTACCCAAACTTGCTCGTGCTGTGGCGATATGTCCAGTAGTCCGAAAGGTAGAGCAGGTTTGCGAATAAGAGAATGGACTTGTGCGAAGTGTGGCACACGGCATGATAGAGATATTAATGCCAGTCGGAACATTCTTGCGGTCGGGCTTGACCGTCTTGTAGAAGGAATCCCCTCACTTTAGAGAGGGGAGGAAGTCAAGAGTGTTTGATTGCTCACCAAGCGGTTATGTTAGATTTGGCATTAGATTGTGAAGAAAGTAAGACTTGTAGGGTTAAATACAGGTGTTTTTGACCTCAAAGGAGCAAAGGAGTAAACAATGAGAGTTGTGATCTGTGACGATGAGCCACTGGCCCGAGAGAGGCTAACACGCATCGTAAGAGAAGAAGGACATGAGGTTGTTGCACAGGCAGCCACAGGTATTGAGGCCATTGCAAAAGTCAAAGAAACCGCACCCGATGTAATTTTGTTAGACATTCGTATGCCAGAAATGGATGGTATCCGCTGCGCCAAAGAGCTCAATGAACTTAACAATCCACCAGCCATTATTTTTGTGACCGCGTATGACCATTACGCGATTGCCGCATTCAAAGCACACGCGGTGGGCTATTTGTTAAAGCCTGCCAACAAAGAAGAAGTGTTACAGGCGCTAGCGAGAGCGTCAACGCTTAGTAATGCACAGCTCAATGAAATCAGTCGATTAGAAGATCCGCTAGCACAGTCAAATCGTCAGCATATCGCGGCGCGTACCCATCGTGGTGTGGAGTTGATTGCGCTGCAAGATATTTATTACTTTACGGCTGACCAAAAATACGTGCAAATCCGTCATAAAGGTGGCACGGTTTTAATTGATGAAACCCTCAAAGAGCTTGAACAAGAATTTGGGGATGCGTTCTTTCGTATCCATCGCAATGCGTTAATCAATGTTAACTACCTAGAAATGCTTGAAGCGATTGACCAAGGTCAGTACCAAGTACGTTTCAAAGGTTTGCCTGACAAGCTTGCCGTCAGCCGCCGTCATTTGCCATTATTACGCGATAAAATCCAATCAATGTAGCGTAGTAGCGTAGGCTTTCGTATGTTTGCGTCTACTTCAATGAGTCGTAAGAGTAATTAGCCTGACATTTTGCTATACTAATGACTAACTCGCTGAATCACTGACAGATACCCATCTGACAAATGCCTAGCTTAGAGAGTTAGGCATTTTATTGCTTGCTAAAAAAGATACTGCTATGACTACGTTAACCACTTTAAATATCGCCACTCGCCAAAGCCCGCTTGCATTGTGGCAAGCCGAACACATCCAAGCGCGTTTGCAAGCGCTGTACCCAAGCCTGACCGTCAATTTAGTACCGATGGTCACCCAAGGCGACAAAATCCTGGACACCCCGCTAGCCAAAATCGGCGGAAAAGGTCTGTTTGTCAAAGAGCTTGAGCAAGCCTTATATGAAAAACGTGCCGATATCGCCGTGCATTCGCTCAAAGACGTACCTATGGTGCTCCCTGAAGGTCTGACGCTTGGCGCATATTGTGAGCGTGAGCAGCCAACCGATGCCTTCATATCAAATCACTATGAAAGTCTAGATGCGTTGCCACAAGGCGCTAAACTTGGTACCTCAAGTTTACGCCGTCAATGCCAAATTCAGCAATATCGTCCTGACTTAGAGATTATCAGCCTACGCGGCAATGTAGGCACGCGCTTATCCAAGCTAGATGCAGGTGAGTATGATGCCATTATTTTGGCAACCAGTGGCTTGACGCGTTTGGGGCTTACCGATCGTATCCGCCATGAACTTGATACGCATATCAGTTTGCCAGCGGTCGGACAAGGTGCGCTTGCCATTGAATGCCGAAGTGATGATGCCGATGTGCTGGCACTATTAAAATCGCTCAATGACGAGCCAAGCCGTCTATGCGTGATGGCAGAACGCGCCATGAATCGTCATTTGCAGGGTGGTTGCCAAGTGCCGATTGCAGGCTTTGCTACCATTAAAGATGGACAAATTTATTTACAGGGTCGTGTCGGCAGTGTAGATGGTAAAACCTTGTTAAAAGCTGAGCATCATAACGCGTTAGTTGATGACGTACGGGAGTCTGAGCAAATTGCCGAAGCCGTGGGCGTGGTGGTGGCTGAAGCGCTCATTGCACAGGGTGCAGACAAAATCTTGGCGCAGATTTATCAAGACCGCTGATATTGAACGATACGCATAGCGATGCAATTTATCAATACCAGACCCGATCAGCGAGCCAAAGCGCTAAGCCTATTTTTGCGCCAGCATGGTGTTGCAGTGATTGAGCTGCCGCTGTTGACGTTGGTAGAAAAGCCGCTAACAGTCGCAGAGCGGGCAGTTTTACAATCGATTGACCGTTATCAAGTGGTGGTGCTAGTCAGTGAAGCGGCAGTAAAGTATGGCTTAGCAAGGCTTGCCACCTCGGTCAAGCTAACGGAATTGTCCAAAAAGATTACATGGGTTGCGGTGGGTGACAAAACCGCAAATTGCTTTAAACAGACTTGGCAGCAGATCACAGAGTTGCCAGCGCCTACGGTTACTTTTCCCGGTGAAAAACGTACTCAAAACAATGAAGGGCTATTGAATTTGCCGGTAATCCAAGCGCTTGGTAAAGGCGATTATTTGCAGGTATGGCGCGGCATCGGCGGGCGAGAATTATTGGCAGATACATTGGCGGCAAAAGGTGTGCAAGTGCATTTGCTAAACTTGTACCAACGGGTTTTACCAAGCACAACCACCCAAGCATTCGCGGTTTGGCAGCAACATCAGAGCCACAACCAACCCATCGTTGTACTCATCTCAAGTTTGACCGCCTGGCAAAACTGGCAACAACTAACATTAGGCACTGAAATGGCTGCCAGCTGTTATTATTTGGTATTGCAGTCGCGTATTGCACAGCAAATGTTATTACGGCAGGCCAATCTTAACATAACTATCATCCCCGACTTACTACCTGCGACGATTCTACAAGCTTTAACTACTCACCAATAGTTGCATGGCTTTCGGTTTTGCTAAGCTGTTTTGCGCTGAATCTTCTACCCATGACAGCGTTTGCAGCGCTTGTTGCAGTGTTTGAGTTAGCCGCATACCCTGCTCTATCGTCAGCGTCATGGTGAGCGGGGTCAAAAACCAATGAAAATGGGTAAGGCTATGTTTGACAGTATCAGTGCTATCTAAATTAACCTGCTGGATATTTAGCAGCTGCTCAGCTTGTAAGAACTCGAAGATAATCTGCTCAGCGGTGTTATATTCTGCTTCAAACGTCGCCTCTTGCTGCCAGGTTGCCAGTAGCGGCGCGCCTGTATTTTTTGCCCCCGGTTGTTTTTTGACAAAGGCCAATGGTAAACACCACAGTCCGCCCCAAATCCCAGTGTCAGGACGTTGTAGCCACAAGGTTTTGTCATCGCAAACCAGCTTTAACGCTAGCGAAAACTTAGACGGATTGGGCGATTTTTTACTTTTTACCGGATAAAAACTTTGCTTACCTTGGGCATTTGCCACGCAGTCGGCTTGCACTGGACACAGTAGGCAGGCAGGTTTGGCTTTGGTGCATAGCGTCGCCCCCATATCCATCATCGCTTGGGCGTAGTGCCCGCTATCACGGGTCGGTGTTAGGCGCTCGGCAAGTTGCCAAAGCGCTTTGGTTGTGGCAGTTTTGGTGATATCGCCGTCAATACCTGCCCAGCGGGTCAGCACACGTTTGACATTACCATCGCAAATCACCCCCCTGTCACCGCCATATTGGTCAGCTCTGACACCCATCGCCACAATCGCGCCTGCCGTAGATTGCCCCACCCCTGAAATCTGCTCCCAGTGGGCAACCGTTTGCGGAAATTTACCAGTTTGCTCGATGATATCCACCAGCTGCTTGGCACCTTTATGCAGGTTGCGCGCACGCGCATAGTAACCCAGTCCTGCCCAGTGCTCAGCGACTTGCTCCCAAGATGCGTTTGCCAAATCCTGCACGGTGGGAAAACTTGCCATAAATCGCTCAAAATAAGGAATTACCGTCGCCACTTGGGTCTGCTGTAGCATGATTTCAGATAACCACACCGGATAGGGGTCTGGCGTGTCAAGCTGATGCTGCTGCCACGGCAAATCATGACGCCCGCTATGGTCAAACCAAGTCAAAATACGCGGTGCAAAACTATCAAGCTGCGCTTTGGTATGCGCTTCGGTATGCGCTTGGGTATAATTGTGGCTTAAGTGCTGATTGGGACTTGGCATCGTTGAGTGGCTGGTATTCGGATGTGCGTTCAAAATTCACCATCGGGTTACTATCGTGATAGCTATATAAGACTTTCTGGTTAGTATTCAATAGTGACTGACAACAGACTTAACAAAGCTGCACTCAAACTGGGACATAGACATAAAAAAAGCAATATCGTCACAGATATTGCTTTTGCTGTTAGGATGCAACTGTATGTTATACAAGATTGTCCCGCATAAACGCAATCATTTTATCCCAGCTGGCTTTTGCGGCATCCGCATCATAGCCCAAGTCCACGCCATTTTCTTCGGCGCGTTTGTCAGCATTAGGATTGGTAAAGCCGTGTTTGGCACCTTCGTACACATCGACTGTGTACTCTACATCGGCGTTGTCCAACTCTTTTTTTAGCCCTTCAATGGCATCCATTGACACCATGCTATCGGCTTCACCATGTGCCACCAACACTTTGGCGGTGAATTTGCCTTTTTGTGCCGGTTGTTTTGGGGCAGGGTTGCCGTGGAAAGTCGCCACTGCTTTGAGCGGGAAACCTTCACGCGCCATGTCTAGGGCGATTTTGCCGCCAAAGCAAAAACCAATTGCGCCAAGACGGTTTGTGTCAACAGCTTCAAGGTCAGTAAAGTCATCCATAATGAGTTTACAGCGCGCCATCAACATGTCTTGGTCGGCGAGCATTTGGCTCATCCATTCATTGGCTTGGGCGGCATCTGTGGTCAGTTTACCTTCGCCATACACATCCATGGCGACGGCAGCAAAACCCGCTTCGGCTAAACGCTCAGTGACTTTTTGTGGGTGCTCAACCACGCCCCACCATTCAGGCGCCACCAAAATCGCTGGGGCAGGATTGTCGTGGCTCGCTGATTCTGGTAGACAGACATAGCTTTTGAGCTCCACGCCATCGGTGGTGGTAGATTCGAGTTGTAAAATTTGAATTGGCATCATGGATCCTTATGTTATGGTAAATATATGATTGGTTGCTATTGTTATAAGACACTGGCGTTATAAAAACGCTGGATTCATACGCTAATGAGAGCGTGGCAAGTCAGTGCAACGGTTAATATAGGCACTACTGTATACTGAAATCATCGTATTTTCCGTTATAATACTGTCACTGTTTTATACAAGCCGAAAGTTGGAAACATAATGAGCCAATCTGTTACCTTACGCCCGCAATTTTGGGAGCGATTTTCGTTAGAACAATTGACCCAAGCTGAATGGGAAGCCTTGTGCGATGGCTGTGGGGCGTGTTGTTTGATTAAATTTAAAGACGATGACACCGATGAAGTTGAATACAGTGATGTCGCCTGTCGACTGCTTGATTGTGCCACAGGGGCTTGCCAGCATTACCCAACAAGGCGCGACTATGTGCCCGATTGCATCAGCCTAACCATCGATAACATTGGCGAGATGTACTGGCTACCGGCAAGCTGCGCCTACAAGCGCTTGTACTACGGGCAACAACTGCCAAGCTGGCATTTACTCCTCACTCAAGATGCTGCCGTGACACAAGCCATGATGCGCCAAAAAAATATCAGCGTGGCGGGACGCTGTCAGTCTGAAACAGAAGTTTCTGAGCTAGAGCAGGAAGAACGGGTGATTCATTGGATTCGCCAATAGCGCTTGGTTATTCGAGACTTTACTAGCACCGAGCAAGCTGATGGGTGAGTAAAATCAGCCAAAAAATACAATAAAATTAAGAAAAATACCATTGCAATCATCATGGGGTTAAGGTAAGGTAAAAAAATCTTTCGCCATATGAGGGTCTCGTCGGCTATGTCAGACGACAATTCGAGTTCACACCTGTCAAACAAACAGCAAAGCAGTAGCTGGTCACGCGGTCTGAAACGCTGGCTATCCACCGCCCCTGAAACCCGTGATGAACTAGTCAAATTGGTACATGATTCGCGTCGATTTTTGGCGCCCGACACCGTCGATATGTTAGAGGGTGTCTTAGATTTACCCGCCATTCAAGTGCGAGAAATCATGACCCCTGTCAGCCACGTTGCAGGCATCACCCAGCACCAAAACTTGCAAGACATCATGTCGCTCTATATGGAAACCGCCCACTCGCGTTATCCTGTATTTACCGATGACAACAAAGACACGGTGATGGGTATCTTACTTGCCAAAGATTTGATTCCATTTTTGGTCGCCAAGGCGCAAGGTCAAAATATTGACCATTTTAATCTTGAAGCGATTGTACGTCAGCCAATTTATATCAGTGAAACTGCGCGCTCTGACAACCTGCTGCGTCTATTTCAAAAAAACCAAATTCATATGGCAATCGTCATTGATGAGTTTGGGGTGACAGCAGGCGTGGTGACGATGGAAGACTTACTCGAAGAAATTGTCGGTGATATCATTGATGAGCATGACGACATCGAAGAAGATACCGATATCAATCATATAGTGCCTGTACCCAACCAGCCTGATACATGGATTGTGCAATCCATCACCTCAGTCTCAGACTGTAATGAACAGCTAGGTACCCATTTTGATAGTGAGGATGTCACCAGTATGGGCGGACTGGTCATGCAAGAGCTTGGCGAAGTCAATGAGGTGTTGGGTCAAACGGTCTTTATTGACGATTGTCGTTTGACGGTATTGTCAGCAGATGGTCGATTTATCCAAGAAATTGAACTGGTTAAAGGGTATAATCAGCTCGACGATTAGTCCAATTACTTATGTTTGCAAAACCGTTTAACCCTAAAGGCAATACTCGCCAATGCGTCTTACTACCCAGTCCCTAAAAAAGCAACTTTCTGTACAATCTCATCACGATAGTGCCAAATCTGCAAATACCAAACAGCCCCTGTTACCCAAACTGGTGCTGGCTTGGCTTGCGGGTGCGGCATTTGTCTTTGCGTTAGCGCCTTACAATTTTTGGATAGTGGCACTGTTGTCGCCACTGGTGCTGTATTGGCTGTTATTGCCCTCCATGTCAAATTGGCGGGCGTTTTGGCTCGGTGAAATGTATGGCATGGGATTGTGGAGCGTGGGCGCGTTTTGGTTGTTTACCTCGATTCATACCTACGGCGATACCCCTACCTTATTAGCTTTGCTGATGATTGGCTTTGTTGGCTTGGGGATGGGATTGTTTCATGGCGCCTTGGCAGTCATTTTTAATCGCTTTGTGGCAAAACAGCCGCTAAGCTTTGCGTCATTATGGGTGGTACAAGAGTGGTTAAAAACCTGGCTATTTACAGGTTTTCCTTGGCTATTCGTGGGCTATGCTTATACAGCGCAACCTTGGCTGACGAGCCTTGCCCCAATTTTTGGGGTGTTGGCGCTGAGCTTTGTATCCGTGTTCGTCTCAGCAAGTCTGGTGGAAGCGGCGCGAAAAAAATACCGTTTTTTAATTCCATCGTCTGTGATGTTACTGGCAAGCGTTGCGCTGTGGCTTATTGCCCCGCAATGGACGACCCCCAAAGGCACACCAAATCTAAAAGTTTCGTTAGTGCAAGGCAATATTCCGCAGGACTTAAAATGGCTGCAAGAGTACCAAATCCAAACGCTGGGTATCTATGCAGGCTTAAGTAAAACAGAATGGGGGCAGGACATTATCTTATGGCCAGAGTCGTCAATTCCGATGTTTCAGACCGACGCCATGCCCTTTATCAGCCAAATTGCTGCCCAAGCCCGCGAAAGCAATAGCGCATGGCTCACCGGTATTCCGTATGTCGATGTCAATAAATACGACCCAAAAGTTGATAAAT
Source organism: Moraxella sp. CTOTU47616 (assembly GCF_032017465.1). NCBI lineage: Bacteria > Pseudomonadati > Pseudomonadota > Gammaproteobacteria > Moraxellales > Moraxellaceae > Moraxella > Moraxella sp. CTOTU47616. The sequence continues at coordinate 41,914 of NZ_DALZPU010000008.1, read as the reverse complement.
ACGAGCCATTTTACAACAGTGTGATTGCTTTGGGCGCCGATGCCAAAGGCTTATACAAGAAACAAAATTTGGTACCCGTGGGCGAATATATCCCGTTTGAAGGTATGTTAGATTGGGCATTGCCAAACTTGATGAGTGGCACCATGAGTTTTCGCAGTGGGTCTGCGCACCAAGCACCCTTGCAAGTCAAAAACCACCCAGTTGGCGTGGCGATTTGTTATGAAGTTGCCTATCCTGATACCACCCGCCGCAATGCCAAAAATACCGACTTTTTATTGACCGTATCCAATGATGCTTGGTTTGGCACATCGGCAGGTCCACTACAGCATCTACAAATGGTGCAAATGCGCTCGATTGAAACCGGCCGCTGGTTTATGCGCGCGACCAATACAGGCGTGACCGCAATCATCAATGATAAAGGCAATATTGTTGCCAAAGCGCCAGCCTTTGAACGCACGGTGCTACGGGGTGAGATCCAATCGCGCGTTGGTAATACGCCATTTATGCGCTGGGGTAGTTATCCTATCTTGGCACTGGCAGCGCTCTTGCTACTGATTAGTTGGCTGGTTCGTAAAACACGTTAAAAACCTTAAATGCAGTAAGGTTTTGTCACCAATTGCAAAAATTTAGTATATAATGGTTACAAAGTTCCGTATAATAGTTATAAATTAGATTTGAATTCATTTAGATTCAACAACTCTTGCCCCAATGATTTACAGTGAGGTTTACGATGGCTCATCATGAAGTCGTGGAAAACAATGTCAAAAAAGAACTTAGTTATTCTTTAATTGGCGTTTTAGCGTTTCTAGGCGTGGTTTTATTAATCCTTATTTCAGCAATTGTTCGCCCCGCTGGTAACCACGTTGACGTTGCAAAACTCAATGCTGAAGTAGAAGCCAAAGCCGCTGCATCTGCTGCTGCCGCTGCCAAACCAGCGGGTTCGACGCCTGCGGCAACCTCACCTGCGGCGGGTGAAACCACCACCGCCACTGCCAATGCAGACACCGCAACAGGTCCAAATGCCACGGTTGCTAGCCCAGACAATGCTTCTATGACGCCATCTTCTGCACCAACGGCTACTGCAAAAACATCGACCATTGAAGCGCGTAATGCCTCAACGGCTGAAGCCAAAGCAGAGATTAAAGCCAAAACAGGTGACACCCCAAATATCGCACCACCTGTTGCTTCAGCGGTCAAATCTCAAGAACAATCAAAATAATACATTGGCTGCATAAAAAAACCACGTTATCTAACGTGGTTTTTTTATGCGCTAAGTCGTCACTGTCAAGCTTAAGCTTTTTGGTAAGTGACAAACTGATAGCTTAACCCACTTTGCTCATCCATGAATTTTTCACTTTCTGCTGTTTTGACAAAATCACTGGTAATCTCTGGATAAAATGCTGCTGCGTTGTCAATCACGGTATCGACCTGGGTAATTTCTAAGCGATCACTAAACAGTAGGGCTTGTTGGAAGACTTTTTCGCCACCAATTACCCAAATCGTTTGCAAACCTTTACCATGGGCGAGCGACGAGGCTTGGGTCAGTGCGTCATCTAGGTTGTGCATCACAATGACGGCATCATCATCCACTTGGTAGTCCAAATTGGTGGTAATCACAAAATTGGTACGGTTGGGCAGGGGTTTTGCCCCCATGGATTCAAAGGTCTTACGACCCATAATCACGATACCGCCATTAGTATGTTTTTTAAAATGTTTCAAGTCCTCAGATATATGCCAAGGCAATTGATTGTCTTTGCCAATGGCGCGGTTTTGGCTCATCGCCACGATTTGGGCGACTTCCACATTAGAATAACTCATGATTTATCCTTATTGTTGTGAGTTTTGGCATTGGGCTGCAAGCTTATACGGAGACTTCAGCCTTAATTGTGGCATGGCTTTGATAATTTTCAATTTTTATATCGTTAAAATCAAACGCAAAAATGTCAGTAATGTCAGGATTGAGCCAAAGTTTGGGTAGGGCAAACGGCTCGCGGCTAAGCTGCTCATGCACTTGCTGTAAATGATTGTTATAGATATGACAATCACCGCCCGTCCACACAAACTCACCGACGCCAAGCCCCGTCACATGGGCTATCATATGGGTAAGCAAGGCATAGCTGGCAATGTTAAAAGGTACCCCCAAAAACAAATCCGCCGAGCGTTGGTACAACTGACAAGATAATTTGCCATCTGCGACAAAAAACTGAAACAGGGTATGACAAGGGGGCAAGGCCACTTCGTTGGCCTCCAATGGATTCCAGCCAGAGACAATCAAACGGCGCGAGTTTGGGTTGTTTTTGATTTCATTGACCACCCAACTGATTTGGTCAAAACCGTCTGAATGGTAGCTGCCGTCCGCTTTTTTGCTTGCCCCGAAGTTGCGCCACTGGTGTCCGTATACCGCGCCAAGTTCGCCTTCAGGCTTGCCAAAACGGGCAGTTTGCTCGGCGGTTGCCCATTCATTCCAAATGCGTACACCATTGTCCTGCAAGTATTGGACGTGGGTATCGCCTTTTAAAAACCAAAGCAGCTCATAAATCACGCTTTTGGTATGGATTTTTTTGGTGGTCAGTAGTGGAAAACCCTCATTCAAATCAAACCGCATCTGCGCGCCAAAATAGCTGATGGTACCCGTACCCGTACGGTCGCCTTTTTGTATGCCGTTGGCTAGCACCAGTTTAAGTAAATCCAAATAGGCTTGTTCGTTCTTTGACGTAATCATGGGTGATGAGTTCCTTGGTTAGTTTTCTTTGTTAGTCCACATTCTTTTGACTGCCCCAATCATAGATTTGGTTTTTATACGCCCAAATCAATAAAACCAAACCACCGATAATCATCGGTAGGCTTAACATTTGCCCTTTTGTCATCCACCCTAACAAAATAAAACCTTGGTCAGCATCAGGTTGGCGGAAGAATTCGGTAATAAAACGCGCAATACCGTAGCCCATCACGAATAAGCCACTGACTGCCATACGCGGACGCGGCCGGCTGGCAAACCACCAAACCAAAACAAACAGTACCACCCCTTCAGTAAAAGCCTGATACAACTGTGACGGATGGCGGGGGAGTAACAAATAATTGTTGCCATCAATCACAAAGGTTTGCGCAAGACTTTGCAGGGCAGGGCTTTGTTTGAGCAGTTCATTGTCTTCATTGACCGCTTGCGGGAATAGCATCAGCCAGTTGTAACCACCGTCAGACACCCGACCCCACAATTCGCCATTGATAAAATTGCCAATACGACCAAACAGCAGACCGGTTGGCACGCAGGGAATAATGAAATCTAACACATTCCAAATGTTCTTTTGATATTTGCGGGCAAAAAATAGCATTGCGATGGCGACACCCAGAAATCCCCCATGAAACGACATGCCGCCTTGGTTGATTTTGAACAAATACATCGGATTGGCTAAGAATTCGCTCAATTGATAAAACAGCACATAGCCGATACGACCGCCTAGAATCACGCCCATCGCCCCGTAAAATACCAGGTCAGCGACCATGTCGCTATTCCAGTCTGGGCGTGATTTAGTGCGATACCAAGCCAACGCATAAGCGGCAGCAAAAGCCAGTAAATACATCAGCCCGTACCAGTGGGCTTGGACAGGTCCCAAATGCAGAGCGACAGGATCCCATTGTGGGTGAGTTAAAATTAGTGGAAACATGGCAATTTAGTCATTATCGAAAATGCCAATATCATAGCAGTTTTGGCTAGCTTGGGCTATTTTTTGCTGTGCCCTTTTAGTTATTACCAACGGCTATCATTCTCACAAGGCTCGCCATTACAAGCGCATTTCAATGCCTTGCTGTGCCATAAACTGCTTGGCTTCCCCCACAGTATATTCGCCAAAATGGAAAATACTCGCCGCTAGTACGGCATCAACACCGCCTTGCAGCACCCCATCTGCCAAGTGTTGCAGATTGCCGACGCCACCTGAGGCAATCACTGGCACATTCACGCTATCTGTAATGCGCTTCATCAAAGCAATATCATAGCCATTTTTGGTGCCATCTGAGTCCATCGAGGTCACAAGCAGTTCACCCGCCCCAAACCCTGCCATTTTGACCGCCCATGCCACCGCATCAATACCAGTCGCTTTGCGTCCCCCATGGGTAAAGATTTCCCATTGATTGTCACCCACTTTTTTGGCATCAATCGCTACTACGATACACTGACTGCCAAAACGTGCTGCCGCTTCACCGACAAATTCAGGGTTAAAAATTGCCGCCGAATTAATTGATACTTTATCCGCGCCCGCGTTTAGCAAGTGACGAATGTCATCGACTTTACGCACCCCACCGCCCACGGTCAGCGGTACAAATACGGTTTCTGCCATGCGTTCTACTGTGTGATAAGTGGTGTCGCGTCCATGATGGGTAGCGGTGATGTCCAAAAAAGTGATTTCATCCGCGCCCTGTTCGTTGTAGCGCTGCGCCACTTCAACAGGGTCGCCCGCGTCTTTGATGTCGACAAATTGCACACCTTTGACCACCCGACCATTGTCAACATCAAGGCAAGGGATAATTCGTTTTGCTAACATATTCGATTTCCTTCTATAATAGCCGTAAGTTTATCAAATTTACTTTGCCATTACCGCAGTTTTATCGGTGTGCTGCGCTTCAAGGATGCCTTATGTCTGTATATACCCAGTTGACTGACCAACAATTCAGTGATTTTTGCCAACAATTTGGCGTGGATTTTGCCAAAGCCATACCTATCACACAGGGTATCAAAAACAGTAATTGGTTTATTGAAACAACCACGGACGAAGCCGGCGAGCCGTCTTATGTATTTACCTTGTTTGAAGAACGCAAACCGCATGAAATTCAAAAAATGGCGATTATCCTAAACCGCTTAAAAGACCAGCTACCCGTAGCCGCACCGCTAGCCGCCAAAAACGGCGAGTTTTTGCTGTATTTTGACAACAAAGCCATTGTAGTGTCACCAAAACTCTCGGGCGGTCACCCGAAAGCAACCACACCTGATATGTGTCGTCAAATGGGCGAGGCTTTAGCCGTTCTTCATCAAACCTTGCAAACCTTGACCCCTGCACAAAACTATGGCGTTGAGTTATATCCTTGGCATCTGGTGCGTGACCGTGAAACCAAGTTTATGCCAAGCGATGAAGCCAAACTGATGAATGATATTTGGCAAGCCTACGAAACTGTAGCGAGCAAAAATTTGCCAACAGGTTTATGTCATCTAGATATGTTTGCCGATAACACGCTGTGGGATTTTAGTGATGAAACCCAGCCAACACTCACAGGTTTGCTTGATTTTACCGAAGTCAGTGTTGAACATTTTGTGATGGATGTGGCGATTACCATTAATGATTTTTGCACCACTTGGGGTAACGCCAATGATGGCGAAGCGGTGAATTTTGATGACGCCAAAATGCAAGCGTTTTTACAAGGGTACGAGAGCAAACGCGCTTTGAGCGATGATGAGAAAGAGGCATTGCCGATTATGCTTGCCATGGCGGGCGTGACGTTTTGGCTGCTGCGTTTGAATGTGATTTATTATAACCGTCAGCAAGGTCGTACGGGCGATAATATTATGGTGAAAAATCCTGATTTGATGAAACGCTTGGCGGCATACCATTGGGCGAGAAAATAACAAATGTATATTGTTTATGTTGATGAAAGTGGTGATATAGGATTACAAAATAGCCCTTCTAATTATTTTTGCTTGAGTGCAATCATTATTCATGAAAGTAAGTGGGACCAAACCTTGAATTCAATCATTGACTTTAGGCGGTTTCTGAGAGAAAAATACGGGTTCAAATTACGTGAAGAGATTCATTGCTCACATTTTATTCACAAACCTGCTGAGTTCCAACGAATCGCCAAATCCATGCGTTTAAGATTATTGAGAGATGTAATTGATTTTCAAGCAAATTTATCAAACTATCAAATCATCAATGTAGTGGTAAATAAAAAGAATAAACAAATAGGCAGTGACATTTTTAATTTGGCATGGCAAACTTTAATTCAACGTATTGAAAATACATTGCAGTATCGAAATTTTATTGGTTCAACGAATATTCAAGATACTGCCATGTTATTTGTTGATAAAACTGATGAAGTCAAGCTAAGAAATCTCACCCGAAAAATGCGGCGTTATAATCCCGTTCCTAACAGCTTTAATCTAGGTGCTGGTTATCGTATCTTACCAACTAAACTAATTATTGAAGACGCAATTCATAAAGATTCTGCACATTCTTATTTTATTCAGTTAGCAGATGTTAATGCATATTTTCTCAGTCAAAAGTTTCAACCAAATCAGTATATTAAAAGAAAAGGTGGTAAAAATTACCTTGACCGCTTGCAACCAGTATTATTTAAACAGGCAAGTAAGAAAGATTTACTAGGAATTGTTATTCGCTAAAAAAGAAAGGTTCAGCTTTCGCTGAACCGATGAGTCCTACTGTAAAGTCTAGCTTTAGGTCAGACTACATCGTTATGATAGCATTTGCTATGAAATAGTTCAAGGAACTAAACCAAATATTACAAAAAGTGAATTTTAATGTGCCAATTATTAGGAATGAATTGTAACACACCCACCGATATTCATTTTAGCTTTGCGGGGTTTCGTCAGCGGGGCGGGCAGACCGATATCCATACCGATGGGTTTGGTATTGTGTTTTTTGAAAAAAATCCCGACCCATCGCAGTGTAATCGTAAAGCTGGGATACGTCAATTTCACGATGACAAGCCAAGTTTCTGCTCACCGGTGGCGGATTTAGTCAACAGTTATCCGATTAAGGCGATGAATGTAATTAGCCATATTCGCAAAGCCACGCAAGGCACAAATTGCTTGGCTAATACCCACCCCTTTGTCCGTGAGGTATGGGGCGAGGAATGGGCGTTTGCGCATAATGGGCAGCTGCAGATGGGTTTTATTGACCAGCTCAGTCCTGTGCCCACCCACTATCAGCCCGTAGGTACAACCGATTCGGAGATGGCATTTTGTTATCTGCTCAATCGCCTCAAATCACAATTTAGTGAGCCGCCCAGTGACGAGGTGTTATTCCAGTTTTTGACCACGATTTGTCGTGAGTTATCGGCGTTGGGCTTGTTTAATTGTCTCATTAGCAATGGCGATTGGCAGCTAGCGTATGCAGGAAGCTTGCTGTTTTTTATCACCCGTAAAGCGCCATTTGGTGAGGCAAAACTCGCTGACAGTGAGCTGGCGATTGATTTTAGCGAGGTAACCTCGCAAACCGATAAAGTGACCTTGATTACTACCATTCCTTTGACTTACAACGAACACTGGCAACAGCTGTATGTGGATGAATGTTTGATGTTTCGGGATGGCGATATTTTATTTAAAGATACCCCTGATAATCCGATCCGCTTAACCATTGAAGAAGGCATTGCCATCGCCCGCAAAGTGGGGGCGAGCTTATAATATGATAAAGGTCGCTTATTCTGATATTTTCAAATATGACGTCCCCGAACGCCATCGTTTTCCTATGCAAAAATATCCGATGATTGCGGCGCGGTTATTGGCGGAGGGTACATTCACCCCAGCCAATTTTTTTGCCCCGCAGCGATTGAGCGAAGACGAAATTCTCACCACACATACACAAACGTACTGGCAGCATCTAAAACAGCAAACATTGCCCGCCAAAGACGCGCGTGCCATCGGCTTTGAGATGACGCCAAGGCTCGTTGAGCGGGAACGTGTGATTGCCCACGGCACTTATGAATGTGCCCTATTCGCCAAACAATTCGGTGTCGCGCTCAATATCGCAGGCGGTACCCATCATGCGTTTGCCGATCATGGGGAAGGATTTTGCGTGTTTAACGATGTGGCGGTGGCGAGTAATTTATTGTTGGCACGTGGACAGGCGACACAAATTCTGACTGTGGATTTGGATGTGCATCAAGGGAACGGTACAGCGCATTTGATGGCAAATGAACCCCGAGTATTTACCTTTAGCATGCATGGCGCAAAAAACTATCCGTTTCGCAAGCAAGCATCCGATTTGGATATTGATTTGCCAAACGAGACAGGGGATGAGGCATATTTAGCCATATTAATGGAGACGCTGCCAGCGCTTATTGCAAAAGTGAAACCCGATATGCTGTTTTACCAGTCCGCTGTGGATGTGCTCGCCACTGATAAGCTCGGTAAACTTGCGCTCACCCGTGACGGCTGCGCCAAGCGCGATGCGTTTGTATTTAGCCAAGCCAAAGCCCATGGAATTCCAGTTGCGGTGGTGATGGGTGGCGGCTACTCAGAAAACATCGACGATGTGGTGGAAGCCCATTGCAATACCTTTCGCATGGCAAAAAGGCTGTATGAGTGAGTGTTAAGAGATAAAAAAAGCCCTGTTTCCCAGAGCTTTTAAAATAAACCGTGGTTATGCTAATAAATGCACTCACACGTACGCTGATAATTAAGCTAATACTTTCTCAAGCGCTTGCTTAAAACGGCTGACGGTACCGTCAATATCCGTCAACTTATCCAGACCAAACAGACCTAAACGGAATGTTTTAAAGCTGTCAGGTTCGCCAACTTTCAGTGGGACGCCGCCTGCAATTTGTAAGCCTTGGGCGGCAAATGCTGCACCTTTGTGCATATCATCACGCTCAGTATAAACCACAATCACACCCGGCGCTTGGTAGCCTGCAGCTGCGACGCTGATAATATTGTGTTGATTGAGGACAGAGAGCACTTTTTGACCCAATTCAAATTGGGCGCTTTTGAGTTTATCAAGTCCAATCGCTTCGGCTTCTTTGACGGTATCGCGGAATTTGGTCAGCCCATCGGTCGGCATCGTCGCATGATACGCATGACCGCCATTTTCATAAGCGCGCATGATAGTGAGCCACTGTTTGAGATCGAGCCCAAAACTGGTCGATTCGGTGGCTTCCACTTTGGCAACGGCTGTTTCATTCATCATCACTAGCCCCGCACATGGCGTGCTTGACCAGCCTTTTTGTGGCGCAGAGATGAGCACATCAATGCCCAACGCTTTCATATCAAGCCATGCACAGCCTGAGGCGATACAGTCGATGACCAGTAAACCACCGACACTATGCACCGCATCGGCAAGTTGTTTGATGTAGTCATCAGGCAGCATCAAGCCTGCCGCGGTTTCGACATGCGGGGCAAATACGACCGCAGGTTTTTTGGATTGAATCTCAGCGACAGCCGTCTCGATTGCCACTGGCTCAAACTGCTGTTGTTGGTTGCTATTACCGATGTGTGCGGTCAGGACGGTCACGTCATCCGTGATACGACCTTTTTCAAGGATTTGCGTCCAGCGAAAACTAAAAAAGCCGTTGCGGATGATAAGCACTGTTTGGTCAGTGGCAAGCTGGCGCGCAACCGCTTCCATACCGTAAGTCCCTGTGCCCGGTACGATTGCCACCGCATCGGCGTTGTACACGTTTTTTAAGCTTGTGGACAAATCATTCATCACGGTTTGGAATTTTTTGGACATGTGATTGAGCGAGCGGTCGGTGTAGACCACAGAGTATTCTAATAAACCGTCTGGATCAATATCTTGGCGTAGGGCTGGCATGGGACTCTCCTTTAATATCGTTGTCGTTATTGCAAAATCGCAAATAAAATTAGTCTAGCAAAAAAGCCCTTTTAAAAAACAAAAAAATTGTAGAGCGGTTGTTAAAGTTTTTGTTATCAATGGCGCAGCGATTAAGCCAAAAACTGTCCACAGCAGCGTTTGTATTTCTCACCACTGCCACAGGGGCAAGGCTGTTTTTGGGTGACAGGCATGACCACTGTCGGATCCAAAAAATACCAACGGCTGGTGCCATGGGTGGGAATATTCACAAAGGTGGATAGTTCATGATGGACGCCTTTGCTGTCTAAACCTTTCTTATCTAAAACAGTTAAATCCAAACCCGCGGAATGCCCAGCTGATGCAGGCAAGTGAAAATAGGCTTTAAACTCCACTTGTGCATGGCGTTTGCCAATTTTCGGCGTGTGTTTGACAACTGCTAACCCTGCCCAGTCAGTTTGCTGTGACCAAGCAGCTATGCTTTTTTTATCCAGTAATGCTTGCTGAAAAGGCGCGGTGGTGGCAACGATATATTCGATATGTTGAAGCACAAACGCACAGTAGCGTGAGCGCATTAGCTGTGCTGCGGTATCGGCGATTTTTTGCCCCACATGCAGGGGCGCACAGCAATCAGCATAAGACAGTGTAGAGCCACACGGGCAAAGTGACGTATGTATCATGTTAATGAATGTTCGGTAGGTTGATGGCGGTAGGCAAGATATTTTTCTTTAAAATAAGCCAACTAATCGGGTCTTGTAGCGTTTGCCAAAATACTTTAAACGGCGGGGCAAACACAATCATGGCGGCCAACACGGCATATAAGCCCAAATACCAGCCTACTTGATCGAATTTAAACACTTTAAACGCGGTACCAAAAGATTTTTTGACACTCAGCCCTAACAGGTTGACGCTAAACATCTCATCTAACAGCAGATGAACAATGGCGCCAAACATCAAAAACAGCCCCAAAAACCAACTGATAACAGCGCCTTGCTTAAACCCATAGAAGCTGGCGTACACGAGGGTCATCGCCATAATCCCCAGATAGGGAATCGAGTGCACGATACCGCGGTGAACCGTCAATTTGCTATATAAATTAAACACACCGTAGCGCATCAGCAAATAAGATGCTAACCACAATCCTGCCAATGCAACCAACGAAAACTGCCCGACACACAAGATAACAATAAAAAATGCGCTCAACAGCGATACGACATTAAATCCTACGGTCGCGGGTACCGAGTGGTCCAAATCAATATCGGGCAGCAAGCCACCAATGGTACCAGCCACCACACACATCAAATATTCAGGCGCGGTCAGCATCCCTGCTTTATAAATCACCAAGCCAGTGACGCCACTTGCGACAAAAGCCACGCTTATGTGGGTGTTAAAATTTGCCATAGTCTTCGCCCAGTTTCCCAATAGCTTAAAATCAGCGAGTCAAAACTCGAGTGGTAAAATTTAGTGGCTTAAATCAAGTAGCTAGAATCAAGTAGGTTAAAGCAGATAGCCAAAAAATCATTTATCTATCACATATGCAATTGCGCGCTCAATTATATGCTAATTTTGATGACAAAGCGTCAACTGAGCGCAAGGAAAATTGATTTTGTGGGGTGGGCGCATGCGACATGGAGAAAAGCAAAACATTGTAAGCTATGTAACCTATTTAACCTAGGATGTGGCAAGGCAACACTAGATAGCAAAAACGCCTAAGACAAACAGATAGCAAAAACAAAAAAGCCATCGTCCGTCAGACAATGGCTTTTTTTAAAATAAGTGGCGTCCCCACGGGGATTCGAACCCCGGTTACCGCCGTGAAAGGGCGATGTCCTAGGCCTCTAGACGATGGGGACGCAATCGCACGAGGTGCTCTAAGCAGACTTAATAGTGGTGGAGCTAAGCGGAGTCGAACCGCTGACCCCTTGCATGCCATGCAAGTGCTCTACCAACTGAGCTATAGCCCCATTTTTGGGAATTATTTAGACTGCTTTGCCTAAGAGTGCGCGTATTTTATTGAAAACTGATTTTGCTGTCAAGATGATTTTTGCCTAAAAACACAAAATTTTTACCCATTCTTGCTATAATGATGCCTGGTTAATATTGCCTTCATATAACGACTGTAGATTAGTTATATTTTGTTGTTTTGTCTAAATTTATAAGGATAGCCCATGTGGTTGGTGAATTTTATTTTGCATATCGGTGATCATTTACAAGAGCTGGTCAACAACTATGGCAATTGGATTTATGCGATTTTGTTTGCTATTGTGTTTTGCGAGACGGGTCTGGTGGTGTTGCCATTTTTGCCCGGGGATTCGATGTTGTTTGCGGCAGGCACCATTGCTGCAGTGGGTGATATGAATATCTTTGTGCTGATTGGTTTATTGATTGTGGCGGCAGTATTGGGCGATTTTGTCAATTTTGAGATTGGCAAACACTTTGGGCAAAAGTTATTTTCCAATCCCAATTCCAAGATTTTTAAGCAAAGCTATTTGCAAAAAACCCACGATTATTATGAAAGATACGGCGGACGCACCATTATTATTGCCCGTTTTATTCCCATTGTACGCACTTTTGCACCGTTTGTAGGTGGGATGGGTAACATGAATTATGCCCAGTTTGCTCGCTATAACATCGTTGGCGCGGTATTATGGGTGGTATCTTTCACCACGCTAGGCTATTTTTTTGGTCAATTACCCTTTGTCAAAGAACATTTTTCGTGGATTATGATTGCGATTATCGTGTTTTCTGTGGTGCCTATGGTGATTGAAATCATTCGTCATCGCAAGGATAAATAATTGAATTAGTGTTCAAAAATAACGCTAAATGCCAAAGTCAATCTAGCATTTAGCGTTGCCTTCCAAATTTATATTTTATCAGCCACCTATCATCGCTAGGATTCAATTTATAAAAATTCGATAGTCGGCTATAATAGCCGCTAATTTGAAATTTTTGTAAAATTGAGAAATCCATGTCAAAAGTCCGCACCCGTATTGCCCCAAGCCCCACAGGCTTTCCCCACGTTGGCACCGCCTATATCGCGCTATTTAACCTTGCCTTTGCCAAAGCAAATGGCGGCGATTTTATCCTACGCATTGAAGACACCGACCAAACGCGATCCACTGCGCAATCTGAACAAATGATTTTGGACGCCCTGCGCTGGGTCGGTCTTGACTGGTCAGAAGGTCCAGACGTCGGGGGTCCACATGCACCGTACCGCCAAAGCGAACGCAAAGACATCTACAAGCAATACGCCGAAGAACTGTTAGACAAAGGTCATGCATTCCGCTGTTTTGCCACAGCCGAAGAGTTAGATCAAATGCGAGCCGAACAAATGGCGAGGGGTGAGACGCCAAAATATGACGGTCGCTATGCAAATCTTTCCCGTGAACAATCGGACAAGCTCGCCGCCGAAGGCAAGCCATTCGTCATTCGTATGCGTGTGCCAGACGAGGGTGTCTGCAAATTTGACGATATGCTACGTGGCGAGGTCGAGATTCCTTGGTCACAAGTGGATATGCAAGTGCTACTTAAAACCGACGGTCTACCGACCTACCACTTGGCAAACGTGGTCGATGACCATTTGATGCAGATTACCCACGTCATCCGTGGCGAAGAGTGGATTAACTCTGCCCCAAAACATCAATTATTGTATAAATATTTTGGTTGGGATATGCCAGTACTCTGTCATATGCCACTGCTCAGAAACCCCGACAAATCCAAACTATCCAAACGCAAAAACCCAACGTCTATCACCTATTACCGTGATGCAGGTGTATTGCCAGAAGCCTTGCTCAACTATTTGGGACGGATGGGCTACTCCATGCCAAATGAAGCCGAAAAATTCACCTTGGATGACATGATTGCCAGTTTTGACATCAAACGGGTGTCGCTTGGTGGTCCGATTTTTGACGTGGAAAAACTCACTTGGCTCAATGGCGAATGGTTGCGTTCACTGTCACCCGAAGCCTTAAAAACCAAAATTCTTGATTGGGCAAATGACAGCGACAAACTCACCGCCATTGCCAAAGCCATTCAGCCACGCATTAACTTGTTGTCAGATGCGGTGAATTGGTCGGGCTTTTATTTCCAAAACTTGCCAACCATTAGTGAGGTGGATTTTGAGCATAAAGTGCTATCCACGGAGCAAACCGTGGAGATTCTACAACTTGCGCAATGGCAGTTAGAAACCCTGCCTGTATGGACGGAGGAGCATATCCAAACGGTATTGTCTGGCTTGGCAGGCGAGATGGGCATTAAATTACGTGATTTTATGTCACCATTTTTTATTGCCATCGCAGGTAGCAAGTCAAGCACGCCTGTGATGAATTCAATGTATTTGATTGGGGCGGATATGACATTGCAGCGCCTGCGTCATGCCATTGAGGTATTAGGCGGTGTCAGTAAGAAAAAAGCGAAAGAATTGGAAAAACGTCATAAAGCATTACCAAGCTTTTTGACCCAATAAGCTTAATTGTTTTGTATAAAAGTCCGTCGCTATGGCGGATTTTTTATTTTAATGGCAGTAACCTAGGGTCATGCTAAATAACATGAATAAACCTAACAAAAATGGTATCATACCTAGCAAAATCAGATTCTAATTTTTACAATTTAAAGGTAATCATCATGGCAAATCTTCAAAACGAACTCGCCCAAGTACAGCATATCAGCGGTGAATTACACACCAATGCCCACGCCAAAATCGGTATGGTGGTAGGACGTTTTAACAGCTTTGTGGTAGAAAGTTTGGTCAGCGGCGCGATTGATACCTTACTGCGTCATGGTATCGCAGGTAGCAATATTACTGTCGTGCGTGTACCCGGGGCTTGGGAAATTCCATTGGCAGTTGCTCGTATGGCACAAACCGATAAATTTGACGCTATCATCGGTTTAGGCGCAGTGATTCGTGGTAGCACACCGCACTTTGATTTTGTCGCTGGTGAATCTGCCAAAGGCTTGGGCGCAATTGGGTTAGATTATGACGTGCCTGTTATTAATGCGATTTTGACCACAGACAGCATCGAACAGGCCATTGAGCGCTCTGGTACCAAAGCAGGTAACAAAGGCTCAGAAGCAGCCATGGTCGCGCTTGAGATGATTAACGTGTTGGGTCAAATTGACGCACAAATGGCGGGTGAATAAGGTAGCAATATGACTGACAATTCAACCCAAACCACACCACAGCAGCAGGCGAGTCAAGACAACGCCGTCAATTATAAAACCAGCCTGACCGCGATTCGTAAAGCACGCCGTTTTGTGGTGCAAGGGTTATATGAATGGCTGTTGACAGGCAATCCATCGCACGAAATCGAAGCACATACCCGCAGTGAGAATGCCATGCACACGGTGCATTTAGGCTATTATCACGAGCTACTGAGCAAAATCATTGAGCAAAGCGATGACTTAATCGCCTATATCGACAGCCTACTTGATCGCCCTTGGACACGCCTAGATAAAGTTGAACAAGCGGTACTGCTTGTCGGTGCGTATGAGATGAAGCAGCACTTGGAAGTGCCTTACAAAGTAGTGATTGATGAAGCGATTCAGCTCAATACCCATTTTGGCTCATCAGACGGCTATAAAATGATTCATGTGGTGATGGATAAAATCGCCAAAGACGCGCGTATGCCTGAAGTAGAGGCAGATGCCAAAAAAGCCAAAACAGAGGATGCGCCGCAGCCGCCATCGCAAGCGACCACTGAAGAAGAAAAATAATACCGTAAAGGGCGTACTCGCTACGCCCTTTTATGCTCGATACGGATGGCTAAGATGTCCGAATTTTCTTTGATTTATCAACATTTTCAACACTGTACACGCAACAATCCTTTGACCCAAGTGGGTATTGGGGATGATTGCGCGATAAGCAGTATGCCAAGCGATTGCGAACTAGTGAGCTGTATTGACACGCTGGTTGCAGGTCGGCACTTTCCTTTATCAACATCCGCTTATGCCATCGGCTATAAATCGGTCGCGGTCAATTTATCCGATTTGGCAGCAATGGGGGCGACACCCTATGCGATATTGCTGGGTATTAGCTTGCCTGCTAAGCTTGCACATGATGACTGGCTCAAACCATTTGCCCAAGGTATCGCGGACATTTGCAACCGATTTGATGTCGAGCTCATCGGTGGCGATACCACCCAATCAAATACTTTAACCATCTCTGTCACTGCACTGGGCTTTGTGCCAACTGGGCAAGCTATTACCAGAGGGGGCGCAAAAGTCGGTGATATCATCTGTGTGAGCGGTGAGATTGGCTCAGCAAGTTTTGCGTTACAGCAGATTTTAAACGCTGAAAAATCTGAGCAGCACAATATTGCTTTACAACCAATCGCTTTACAGCCGGCACTCGATTTACCTGTTCCGCAAGTTGAGCTCGGGCAAAAATTACGTGGGTTTGTCCATAGCATGATTGATATTTCAGACGGGCTAGGGCAGGATTTGGGTCATATCCTGACCGCATCACAAGTGGGTGCAGTGGTCGATTTGGCCAGTATTCCAACGCATCCACGATTACAAGCGTTGCCAAATACTGAAAAGTGGCAACATCAGCTCAACGGCGGCGATGATTATCAGCTGTGCTTTACCATGAGTGAGCAAAATTTTGTCAAATTTAATCAACAGTTTTCGGATAAAATTTTTGCCATTGGCAAAATTGTCACAGAAAACGGCTTGACGCTGACTTATAATAACCAACCAATTGAATTTTCGATCACTGGCTATCAGCATTTTTAGCCAAAGAACTTCCTATGACTCAACTGCACAAACCCGACGTCCGTAAAGCCAATGTTTGCCCGCCTTGTCCACCAACCGCGAGCGTTTGGGAAAAGCTGATTTATTGGCTCGGTATCGGCTTAGGCTCAGGATTGCCAAAGCGCGCTGCTGGGACGTGGGGTACAGTGGGCGGACTGGTGGTTGCCATTCCGATGTTATGGCTGGGTTTTTGGGGGTTTTTGGCGGTTACGGTGGTGGGCGCTCTAGTCGGTAGTTATATCTGCGGTAAAACGTCTGATTTGATGGGTGTACACGATGACCCGCATATTGTGTTTGATGAATGGGTCGGGATGTGGATTTCGTTGTTGCCTTTAAAGTATTGTTATCAATTTAATCCATTTGGTGTTATGGATTATTATCAAATGGATACATGGTTAGGCTTATGGCAATGGTTTCATTTATTGATCGCTTTTGTTTTATTTCGTTTTTTTGATATTCTAAAACCCTTTCCGATTAAATGGGTGGATAAAAATGTGAGCGGCGGTTTTGGTATTTTGATTGATGACATTTTGGCGGGGCTGATGGCAGGGGTTGTGCTAATAGCCTTTATAAGTGTGCTCATTACTTATGTTTAATCTGTTGTATCATTAAAATTAGTTTAAAAAAGATAAGGGATTCCCATGACCAACTTAACCACCATCATCATGGCAGCGGGCAAAGGCACTCGCATGAAATCGAGCAAGCCAAAAGTCCTACAACCGCTGGCAGGTAAGCCTTTGCTACATCACGTACTCGCCACTGCCAAACAATTGGGTAGCCAAAAAAATATCATTATCTATGGTTTTGAAGGTCAGCAAGTCAAAGATGCCTTTGCCGATGAACAAATTGATTGGGTCGAGCAAGCTGAGCAATTGGGCACGGGTCACGCGGTGCAGATGACTTTGCCGGTGTTGCCTACGGATGGGAAAAGCTTGATTTTATCAGGGGATGTGCCACTCATTGGCGTCGATACCTTAGAGAAATTGGCAAATACAGACAGCCGTTTTGCCATGCTAACCCTAAACTTAGCCAACCCATTTGGCTTGGGTCGTATTGTGCGTGACAACAACCAAGTAATCGCCATTGTTGAAGAAAAAGATGCCAGCGATGAGCAAAGACAAATCACTGAAATCAATAGCGGTGTGTACTGTGTTGCCAATGATATTTTGCATCGATATCTCAATAACTTGACCAATAACAATGCCCAAGGTGAATATTACCTGACCGATATCGTCAAAATGGCGGTGGATGATGGCATCGAAATCGCCACCGTATCGCCAACCCATCAGTTTGAAATCGAAGGCGTGAATGACCGTCTGCAGTTGGCAAATCTAGAGCGTACTTGGCAAACGCATCAAGCTAAAGCGCTGATGCAACAAGGCGTACATTTGATTGACCCAAGCCGTTTTGATTTACGCGGTTCGCTCAAAGTTGGCAAAGATGTGCAAATTGATATTAATGTCATCATTGAAGGTGACTGTGAGATAGGTGATAACGTCAAAATCGGCGCAGGTTGTATCATCAAAAACAGCAAAATCGCCAGTGGCACCGTGGTGCAACCTTACAGTCTATTTGACAATGCGGTGGTGGGTGAAGACAACCAAATCGGACCATTTGCCCGTCTGCGCCCCAATGCGGTCACTGACAAAGACGTGCATATCGGTAACTTTGTCGAGCTTAAAAACACCCAAATGGCAAGCGGCGCTAAAGCCAATCATTTGGCGTATTTGGGCGATGCCACCATTGGACAAAGGACCAATATCGGCGCAGGCACTATCACTGCCAATTATGATGGCGTCAATAAGTTTAAAACCGAAATCGGTGATGAGGTCAGAATTGGCTCAAATGCGGTGCTGATTGCCCCTGTGACCATTGGTGACCGTGCCACTATTGGCGCTGGTAGTGCCATCAGTAAAGCCTGCCCTGCCGAAAAACTGTCCATCGCCCGTGGCAAACAAGTCACGATTGAGGGTTGGCAACGTCCTGAAAAAAAATCTTGATATTTGAATTTTTGCCTAAATTTAACAGATTCTTGCTTAATACGATAAACTTGCTTTATACGATAAAGCAGTTTGATTAAGCAACAATAAAACAATCTAACGACTGTGTAAACGGGGGGATTGTTTTTCACAGCAGTCAAAGTTGATTGCTCACACCAAAAACTGGATACTAAGGAACAGTTATGTGCGGTATCGTTGGCGCCATTCGTGCGCAAGACAATGTGGTAGATTTTTTAACCGATGGCTTAAAACGCTTAGAATATCGGGGTTATGACTCATCGGGTATTGCGGTGCAAACCGATGAAGGACTCAAACGCGTGCGCCGAGTGGGGCGTGTTGCCTTGATGGAAGCCGCTGCCAAAGAGCGTGGCGTGTATGGTCACACCGGCATCGGTCACACACGCTGGGCCACCCACGGCGGCGTCACTGAGCCAAACGCCCATCCGCATATCTCGGGTGATTTGATTTCGGTGGTACATAACGGCATCATCGAAAACTTTGAAGCTGAGCGCGCCCGCCTTCAGCAAAATGGCTATCATTTTGAGTCACAAACCGACACCGAGGTCATCGCCCATGCGGTGCACCAGCACTACGTACAAAACGGCGGTGATTTATTCAAAGCGGTACAAGCGGCGACCCAGCAATTTCATGGTGCGTATGCAATTGCTGTGATTGCCAACGATATGCCACAAAACATGGTGGTGGCGCGTATGGGCTGCCCGTTACTCATCGGCTTAGGTGAGCATGAAACCTTTATCGCATCGGATGTCTCAGCCGTTGTCGCCTTTACCCGTCAAATCATGTATCTGGAAGATGGTGATATTGCCCAGTTGACCGCAGATGGCGTGGCACAAATGATTGACAAACAAGGCAATCCAGCGACCCGCAAAGCCACTACTTCGCAAGTGTCCTTAGCGTCTCTTGAACTAGGGGCTTATAGCCACTTTATGCAAAAAGAAATCTACGAGCAGCCAAAAGCGGTGTCAGATACCGCCGAAATCTTTTTGGATGCCGGGTTTATCGCCGAAAATTTTGGTGAAAATGCTGAAGCCGTTTTCAATGATATCGACAGTATTAAGATTCTTGCCTGTGGCACGTCGTATTATGCTGCATCGACCGCCAAATATTGGTTGGAAAGTATTGCCAAAATTGCCACCGATGTTGAAATCGCTAGCGAATACCGTTATCGTGAGGTGATTGCCAATCCAAAACAATTGATTATCACCATCTCGCAATCAGGGGAAACGCTAGATACCATGGAAGCGCTAAAATACGCACAAGCCATGGGTCACAAACATAGTCTATCCATCTGTAACGTGATGGAATCCGCCTTGCCTCGCGCCAGTGAGCTAGTAGTCTATACCCGAGCCGGTGCGGAGATTGGGGTCGCCTCAACCAAAGCCTTTACCACCCAGTTAGTGGCTTTATTTGGTTTGGCGGTGACACTTGGTCGTGTGCGGGGCTATGTGGATGACACTAAACTGGTCGAATACACCAATGCGCTGCGCAGCTTACCCAATGATATTCAATATGCGCTCAATCTTGAGCCACAGATCAGCAGCTGGTCAAGCAAATTTGCTGATAAGCCAAGCGCGCTGTTTTTGGGACGTGGTATTCATTACCCGATTGCATTAGAAGGCGCATTGAAGCTCAAAGAAATCACCTATATCCATGCAGAAGCCTATCCTGCTGGCGAGTTAAAACACGGTCCATTAGCATTGGTTGATGAAAACATGCCTGTGGTGGTGATAGCGCCAAATGACAGCCTACTTGATAAAGTCAAAGCCAATATGCAAGAAGTCTCGGCGCGTGGCGGTGAGTTGTTTGTCTTTACCGATCTTGACAGTGATTTTTCCGATAGTGAAGGCGTACACGTGATTCGTACCCCACGTCATATTGGTGTGTTATCGCCCATAGTACACACCATTCCTGTACAATTGTTGTCTTACCATGTTGCGCTTGCCAAAGGTACAGACGTTGATAAACCCCGTAATTTGGCCAAGAGCGTCACGGTGGAATAAACTAAGCTATAAGTTAAGCTGGCACAAAAAAACCGCTAATCGTTAGCGGTTTTTTTGTGGAAAAGTATTAAGAAGGGTCATCATCGTAGGTATAATAGCTATTTGCAGTTTCATCGAAGCTGTCGATACGCTCAGGGTAATTACCTTCATTAAAGCGCTTTTCGTTGTGCTCATGGGCGTGACGTACATCGTGATTGTAAGCAATTAACGCCTCATTATTTGCCAAAAAGCTATCAGGATTTGCCATGACCCACATTTGGTTAAAAACATCTGAGCGCGCCGATAAATTCAATAACACGCCAGGTTCCGTAAAATAATAAAACTTGGATAATAGCTTAATCTGCCCATTTTCCAGCCGTCTGGCAATATGATACGCTTGTAAATCTTTTGGGTGGTGTAAACCCACCGCACCGACAATCGCTGCCAATGATTTAAGCGTGTTTTTATGAAAATTATAGACCCGCTGTGCCTTATCAGGAATATGTAATGCCCGTTGACGATACGGGTCTTGGGTAGCAACCCCAGTTGGGCATTTGTTGGTATGGCACGCGCGTGATTGGATACAGCCCACCGCAAACATAAAGCCACGCGCTGAGTTACACCAATCTGCACCTAGCGCTAGCATGCGAGCGATATCAAAGGCAGAGATGATTTTACCACTGACACCGATTTTGATTTTGTCACGCACCCCCGCACCCACCAGTGTGTTGTGCACAAGCAAAAAGCCATCGAGTAGTGGCATGCCAACATTATCCATAAACTCAACAGGCGCAGCACCTGTACCGCCTTCTGCACCATCAACCACGATAAAATCAGGGTAATTATCTGCTTCAATCATGGCTTTGACAATCGCCATAAACTGCCAAGGCTGTCCGACACACAGCTTAAAACCAACCGGCTTGCCCCCTGACAATTCACGCAGCTGTTGCCAAAACTGCACCATCTCACGCGGGGTAGTAAAGGCTGAGTGGCTCGCTGGAGAAACGCAGTCTACATCCATCGGCACATCACGGGTTTCGGCAATTTCCGGGGTGATTTTTTCTTTGGGCAACACCCCGCCTTTACCAGGCTTTGCCCCTTGCGACAGCTTGATTTCAATCATTTTGACTTGCTCAATGCGCGAGCGTTCAGCGAATTTTTCGGCGCTAAACGTGCCATCGTGATTACGGCATCCAAAATACCCGGTACCCAGCTCCCAAATCAAATCGCCGCCGTGTTCTTTATGGTACGGACTAATCGCACCTTCACCTGTATCATGAGCAAATCCACCGAGTTTTGCGCCCTGATTGAGCGCTTCGATTGCCGCGGCTGAAAGACTGCCAAAACTCATGGCAGAGATATTAAACACCGACATCGAGTAGGGCTGCAGGCATCGTTCACCGCCCACCATAATACGAAAATTGGTTTCTTTGAGGGGGTAGCTAAGGGTGGATTGTAAAAACCATTCTTTGCCAGACTGGTATAGATTTTCTAAGGTACCAAAGGCATTGGTATCACTGACGTTTTTGGCACGTTGATAAGCAAGCGCACGCTGCTGGCGCGAAAACGGCACGGCGGCTTGGTCATCTTCAATCAAATACTGGCGCAGTTCAGGTCGGAACTCTTCCAATAGATAACGAATATGTCCCGAAATTGGGTAGTTACGCAATACAGCATGGTGTACTTGCATCAAATCATAAATGCCCACCACAAAGCCCACCAGACCAATTACTATCAGCCACCATTTGAGTAGCACAATCCCCAATGCAAGGATAGCAAAGGCAATGACAAACGCGCTGTAGCGAAGCACAACGCCTTGCAAATAGGGCTCTTTATGGGTAGGGGTTACCGTGATATCAGTGCGCTTGTCAACCATGACAATCTTCCTTATCAAATAGGATCGCGGACAAAATAATCATCGCAAATTTGTGGTTATTTTAAATGTCGGAGAGGGGAATGCGATTACAAAATGGTCAATCACTTGTCAGCCGTGTGCGCCGACAAGTGATTGTGTGATTAAAATTATGTGATTAAGCTTGGAGGGCAGCGGCGTGGTGAGCAAAATGGTCAGCGATAAAACTACTGATAAAATAGTAGCTATGGTCATAACCGTCGTGCATACGCAGCGTCATCGGATAATTGGCATCCTTGGCAGCTTGCGCAAAAAGCTCAGGTTTGAGCTGCTCAGCCAAAAATTCATCCCCGCTACCTTGGTCAATCAATAGCGGTAATTTTTTGCTATGCTGAGACTGTTTCATCAACGCTAAGCTATCGTAGTTTGCCCAGGTGTTTTGGTCATCGCCTAAATAAGCGCTAAAGGCTTTTTGTCCCCAAGGCACTTGTGACGGTGCGACGATGGGGGAAAAAGCCGATACGCTGGCATAGCGCTGGGGATTGCGTAGGGCAATCATCAGCGCGCCATGCCCACCCATACTATGACCAAAAATACTGCGCTGGTCACTGGCAGGGAAGTGCTGTTCGATGAGATTAGGCAACTCATCGACGATATAATCATACATCTGAAAATGCGTTGCCCAAGGCGCTTGGGTGGCATTGACATAAAAGCCTGCCCCTTGCCCCAAATCATAAGCGCTGTCATCAGGCACATCGTTACCGCTGATATCGACACCCCTAGGACTGGTATCGGGTGCCACCACAATCACGTTGTGACGACTGGCATACTCAGCAAACCCAGATTTCTGAATAAAGTTTTGCTCAGTACAAGTCAGCCCTGATAGCCAATATAGCACCGCACATTTTTGACCTGTTGTTTCAGTGGCTTCATGGGCGATAGCTTTGGGTGGCAAATAGATGGCAAATTTCATCTCCGTGTGTGTGGTCGCACTGGTATGCTGCCACACTTGTAGGTCACCACCGTGCAATTTATGCGATTCAATTTTTTTCATGGTGAATTTCCCATTCTTTATAATGCCAAGTTTGGTAATGATTTAGTAATGCAACACTGAACGAATGGACTCACCTTTATGCATCAAATCGAATGCGGTATTGACATCTTCAAGACCCATGGTATGGGTGACAAAACGTGCCAGTTGGATATCACCGTGCATGGCTTGCTCCACCATACCTGGCAGTTGTGAGCGACCTTTCACCCCACCAAATGCAGAGCCTAACCAGCGGCGACCTGTCACTAGTTGGAACGGACGAGTGGAAATCTCTTGACCTGCAGCTGCGACACCAATAATCACGCTTTGACCCCAGCCACGATGCGCGCATTCAAGTGCCGAGCGCATGACATTGACGTTACCGATACATTCAAAACTGTGATCCACACCCCAACCTGTCATCTCAACAATCACTTGTTGAATGGGTTGGTCATAATCTTTTGGATTGACAAAATCGGTCGCGCCAAACTCACGGGCTAACTCAAATTTGTCGGGGTTGGTATCAACCGCAATAATGCGGCCTGCTTTGGCAAGTTTGGCGCCTTGAATAACAGCAAGCCCAATACCGCCAAGCCCAAACACCGCGACGCTATCGCCTTCTTGTACTTTAGCGGTATTTTTTACCGCACCTAGTCCTGTGGTCACGCCACAACCTAATAGACAGACTTGCTCAGGATTGGCTTTAGGATTGATTTTGGCAAGCGATACGTCAGCAACGACAGTATATTCACTAAACGTTGAGCAGCCCATGTAATGATAAATTGGCTGACCCTGATAGCTAAAACGGGTAGTACCATCAGGCATCACGCCTTTACCTTGGGTGGCACGCACCGCGACGCATAGATTGGTTTTGTCACTTTTACAAAATAAACATTCACCACATTCAGCCGTATACAGCGGAATGACATGATCACCAGGTTGTACACTGGTTACCCCTTCACCGACTGCCATCACAATACCTGCGCCTTCATGACCTAAAACCGCTGGAAAAACCCCCTCAGGGTCATCGCCACTCAAGGTGAATGCGTCCGTATGGCAAACGCCCGTATGAGTAATTTTGACGAGTACTTCACCTTTACGCGGTGGTTCAACGTCGATTTCGACGATTTGTAATGGTTCTCCCGCAGCAAAAGCTACCGCAGCACGCGATTTGATAGGTTTGCTAAAATCTAATGGCGCTGTGGCCGCAGTCATATCTGTCATCGGTTTATCCTTGTTATATTGGTTTTATTAAAAATGCCTTTGGTCGGCATTATAACATAACCAATTATCGCATGATTAAGCTTGAAATTGTAAGCAATTGGGTTTAATTAAATCATCATTAAAATTAAAAATTTGAATTGGATTTTTAAATATATTTAACAATTGAAAAACCATGAAAAAACGCCTGTAGCTACAGACGTTTTCTAAATTTGGTAAGCCACTAAGCAGGTTGTTTATC
The DNA here is from genome assembly GCF_032017465.1 of Moraxella sp. CTOTU47616. Taxonomy (NCBI): domain Bacteria; kingdom Pseudomonadati; phylum Pseudomonadota; class Gammaproteobacteria; order Moraxellales; family Moraxellaceae; genus Moraxella; species Moraxella sp. CTOTU47616. Next base: position 17,287 of record NZ_DALZPU010000008.1, on the reverse strand, counting down.
GGCTTTAACCACATTGATAAGGTTATCAACCACCTCTGGTTCTGCCAAGGTCGAAGTATCACCCAAACCTTCAAATTCATGCGCGGCAAGTTTACGCAGAATACGGCGCATGATTTTACCGGAGCGCGTTTTTGGTAAGGCTTCGACCAAATATAGCGAGTCTAAGTTGGCGATTGGACCAATCTCACCACGGACATGACGGTTGATTTCACCTTTGAGCATCTCGCTTGGCTCTTCGCCTGACTTTAAGATGACATAAGCGGCAACGCCTTGGCCTTTAAGCTCATGCGGCATACCCACAATAGCTGCTTCAGCGACGGAAGGATGCGATACTAACGCACTTTCAATCTCTGCCGTACCTAGGCGATGCCCAGATACGTTTAAGACATCATCTACACGACCTGTGATCCAATAATGACCGTCTTCATCGCGCAGGGCACCATCACCTGTGAAGTAAGCGCCTGGATAGGTGCTAAAGTAAGTTTCTAAAAAGCGTTTATGGTCTCCCCAAATGGTACGCATTTGACCCGGCCAACTGTCTTTGATGATTAAGTTGCCTTCAGCAGCACCCGTTAATTCAGCACCTTCGGCATCGACAATCGCTGGCTTGACGCCATACAGCGGATTCATCGCGGAGCCTGGTTTGAGATCAACCGTATTGGGGATTGGCGTCATCAAAATACCCCCTGTTTCAGTTTGCCACCAAGTATCGACAATCGGACAACGACCTTCGCCCACCACGTTATAGTACCAGTTCCAGGCTTCAGGATTGATAGGTTCACCCACTGAGCCCAACAGACGTAAGCTAGAACGGTTTGATTTACGGACGTAATCATCGCCTTCTTTCATCATCGCGCGAATGGCGGTTGGTGCAGTATACAAGATGGTAACGTCATGCTTATCAACGATATGACCGATACGCGCCCAATCTGGGTACTGCGGCACCCCTTCAAACATCACGGTTGTTGTGCCGTTGGCAAGCGGTCCATACACCACATAGGTGTGACCGGTGACCCAGCCCACATCCGCGGTACACCAAAATACGTCATTGTCTTTGATATCAAACACGTCACGGAAGGTGGATAACGAATAGGTCAAATAACCACCGGTGGTGTGTACCACGCCTTTGGGCTTGCCAGTTGAGCCTGAAGTGTAAAGCAAAAATAACGGGTCTTCGGCATTCATTGGTTCTGGTGGACAGTCTTCCGACGCATTGTCGATTAAGTTGTGATACCAAATGTCGCGGCGACCGCTCATTGGGATGGATTCACCGGTACGGTACACCACAATGACCTTTTCAACACATTCGGTGCCGTCATGGTCTAGCGCACGATCCACATTTTGTTTAAGCGGCGTATGTTTACCGCCACGCACAGATTCATCAGCGGTGATGACAATTTTTGATTGGCTATCGATGATACGGCTGGCTAGACTGTCCGCTGAAAACCCGCCAAATACCAATGAGTGAACCGCACCAATCCGCGCACAAGCCAGCATCGCAACCGCCGCTTCAGGAATCATCGGTAAATAAATGGTGACACGGTCGCCTTTTTTGACGCCTTTACGACGCAATGCGCTACCAAGGCGGCATACTTCTGAATGTAGCTCTTTGTATGAGATGATTTTGTGAAGTGAGGGATGATCGCCTTCCCAAATAATCGCAGGTTTGTAAGGGTTTTCAGCAACATGACGGTCAAGACAGTTGACCGATAGATTAAGCTCACCATCTTCAAACCATTTAATGCTAAAATTGTTTAGGTCATAATTGACGTTTTTGATTTTGGTAGGTTTTTTTATCCAATCAACCCATTCAGCGCGTTTTGCCCAAAACGCTTCGTTATTTTCCACAGATTCTTGATAGGTCTCGGCGTATTTTTGGGGAGTGGTGTTGGCTTTAGCGGCAAATTCAGCGCTATGAGGGTAGCTCTTCATAAAACATTCCTTGTTATGACTCGTAGGTTGGTGGGGTAATACTCTAAATGGCTACGAACTGACAAACGGCTCAAATAGGTAGCGGGCTTAACTTCAAAAACAACATTTTCACGTTGATAAGCTAACATTGACAAGCTGCCAGTAACACAGGCCATCAACAGAGCGATGAAACGAGCCATCAATAAACGTCCGCTCACTATGAAAATGCAATACAATCTAATCCTTGATTCTAGAGTGCCTTTTCCTTAGTTTGGCAAAAAATTACAAATTTTGCAATGTTACTCAGGATATTTTTAAGGATATTTTTTCAGATATTGGGCAAACATCTGTATTGTAAGCGGATTCTCATTTGGTCTTTTACTTGATAAATAGCGGTCATCATGCAGCAAAAACATACTTCATCAAATACTTCACCAAAGATTGACACGGTTCAAAATCACGCTGGGTCAACAAACGCACCGTCCACGTTTGCGTATGATGTCATCATCATCGGGGCAGGGGCATCAGGGCTATTTTGTGCATTGACAGCGGGCAAGCGCGGACGGCGGGTACTGGTGGTAGATCATGCCAATAAAGCGGGTAAGAAAATCCTTATGAGCGGCGGTGGGCGCTGTAATTTTACCAATTATGAAATTGAGCCCAAGCATTATTTAAGTAGCAATCCGCACTTTTGCAAATCGGCATTGTCACGCTATTTAAATTGGGATTTTATTGGCATGGTTAGCCAGTATCAGATTCCTTATCATGAGCGTGAGCATGGGCAACTGTTTTGTGATACCTCTGCCAATGATATTTTACAAATGCTGTTGAATGAATGCCGTGCCAATCAAGTGACTATTCAACTAAAAACCGCCATCCAGCAAATCCAAGCGTTACCCGACAATACGGGGTTTGTCTTAACTGTCAATCAACCAGCTAGTCAACAGCCTCATCAACAGGCTAATCAAGCAGCCAATCAAAAAAGTAGCCAGCAAACCTTAACTTGTCACTCGTTGGTAGTCGCCACAGGCGGGCTGTCAATTCCGACCATGGGTGCGACAGGATTTGGTTACCAAGTAGCGCAGCAATTTGGGCATACCATTGTGCCAACATCGGCAGGACTCGTACCCTTTACCTTTACCGATAAGATTGGCGATGCGATTAAATCGTTATCGGGGGTTAGTTTTGAGGTCATTGCGTTTAACGAGCGCATCAGTTTTAGGTTGCCCGTGCTATTTACCCATCGCGGTTTATCCGGGCCTGCGATGTTGCAGCTATCGAATTATTGGCACGTGGGCGAGCCGATTTTTATCAATTTATTCCCAAGCCTTGATATGGCAGCATTTTTAGCCGAGCAAAAAAAACAGCACCCAAAACAGCTGATTAGAACCGTGCTAAATGACCAGATAGGCGCGGCGGCGCTACCTAAAAAAGTTATGAGTACTTTGCAAAATTTATTGTGGCAAGACATGGCGGAGACTGAGCTTGCCAATATCAAAGACGAGAAGTTAGCGCAGCTGGGCGAGCAGCTCAATGCTTGGCGTTTGACGCCATCAGGCACTGAAGGCTATCGTACAGCTGAAGTCACACGCGGCGGCGTTGCTACTGATAAAGTCTCCTCAAAAACCATGCAAAGTCAGTTACAACCGAATTTGTATTTTATCGGCGAGGTGCTCGATGTTACTGGTTGGTTAGGTGGCTACAATTTCCAGTGGGCTTGGGCAAGTGGGTTCGTGGCTGGCGAAGTGGTTTAGCTATAAATATAAAATGAAAGAGGTTTAGCTATAAATGGGTTAGGTTTGAAGTGGGTTAAGTATTGATGAACCTAAAAAAATGGTTAAAAAAGGCATTAGCGAAATGCCTTTTTTATTTTAACCGATTTATTTTAACGCATTTACTTTAATCAAGTTTGGTGGGTGTTTAGTGTTGGCGCGCAACCGGTTGTTGCAGTGCTTGAGGTAACTCAAGAATGATCAGGTTACTGGCGGCAATATCATCGGGACGCCCGACGACCAAGGCTTCAAAACCTGTGTCAGTGGCAATGCTATTGACCACATCCACGTTGCCAATTTTTTCACCTGCGTTAGGCATATCACCGGTACCTGCTACGCGGTGGAGCCAAGCTTTTGGGCTGGCTTTAAAATATAACCGGGCAATGATTTCTTGACCTAAATAACAGCCTTTATCGTAGTCAACCCCGCCGTGTTGGTGTAGACGTAACTCTTGGGGTTGCCATAAGCCTTGGGTGGCTGTGACAATCCAGTAATTACCTGTAGCGATACTCGCTTTTTGCCATGCTTTGCGGTTAGCGTCGGTGTCAGAGCCATTCTCTGATTCACTAAAACTAGGTACCCCATTGTCAACAACCGCAAAAATATCACGTGGGGCTGATAAGGTAAGTTTTGAGAACGCCGCGTATTTTTTGATATGCTTGGCAAACTCATCGGCACAGTCTTGGCTGATGACGATTTGGTAAGCGTCATCCGCTATTTTCCTAATCCAAATACCCAACGCAACGCGCCCTTTGAGATTACTAATTGCGGTCGCTTGGTACTGCTCGCTGAGTTTGGTGACGTTGCAGGTCAGTTGTCCTTGCAAGAATTTTTGGGCATCGGCACCGGTTATATCAAAGACGACGAAATCTGTCATGGTGGCTCTCTTTTTATTTGCTAAAAAAATTATAATCAAAGTTTTGCACAATTGGGCTCGGACTGCAATCATGCTTTATTAGGTTATACTTGACTAAATTCTGGTTTAAGTCCTGATTTGCTAGGTCATTTGTCAGTGTACTAGCTGATTACTATTATTGATGTGACTTATCGCGTACAATACACTATCTTAAGACCATTAAATTTTTCTAAGATAATTGAGCGTGTGCTATGAGTTTACCTGCCTGTCCCCCATGCCCCAAGTGTAAAGAAAATTATACCTACCAAGATGGCGATTTATTGATTTGCCCGATGTGTGGCTTTGAAGCAGCGCAGCAGGCATGGCAAGCGGGCGAAACCGAAGCAGACAGCGAGCAAGTTATTAAAGATGCTGTCGGCAATGTGCTACAAGATGGGGATAGTGTGACGGTTATTAAAGACTTAAAAGTCAAAGGCGCAAGCACGCCCATTAAAGTTGGCACCAAAGTCAAATCCATTCGCCTGCTCCATGATGCTACCGATGATCATGATATTGATTGTAAAATTGACGGTTTTGGCGCGATGAAACTCAAATCCAGCGTCGTCAAAAAAGCCTAGCTTGGGGAGGGTTTGGGCTTTGTTTGGGGCTTTGCGTTTGCAATGGATATTGACACCCAAAGCTTATCTTTTTTTATGATCTCCCAAAAGCTGTCACAATAAATTCAGTAGGTGATTGTAGAAAAATACGTTACAATAAGGCTATTTTTCTACAAATTTAATCATATACTTTTTTGTTAGTAGGTAATTGTGACCGCCTTATCTCATATTCGTAATTTTTCTATTATTGCCCATATCGACCACGGTAAATCCACGCTTGCCGACCGCATTATCCAAATGTGTGGTGGTCTACAAGCACGTGAAATGCAGGCGCAAGTACTTGACTCGATGGATATTGAGCGCGAGCGCGGTATTACCATTAAAGCCCAATCTGTCACACTGTATTATAACCACCCAAACGGTGACAAATACCAATTTAACTTTATTGATACCCCAGGGCACGTTGATTTTTCGTATGAAGTGTCGCGTTCACTGGCGGCTTGTGAAGGCGCTTTGCTGGTGGTTGATGCCGCGCAAGGCGTAGAAGCGCAGTCGGTTGCCAACTGTTATACCGCAATTGAGCAGGGGCTTGAAGTATTACCGGTACTCAACAAGATTGACTTACCGCAAGTGGATCCCGAGCGCGTGATTCAAGAAATCGAAGACATTATCGGGATTGAAGCGATGGATGCACCGCGCGTGTCTGCCAAGACAGGCGTGGGCGTGGATGATTTGCTACAAGCGATTGTTGAGCGTATTCCCGCGCCCGAAGGCGACCGTGATGCCCCTTTGCAAGCGTTAATTATTGACTCATGGTTTGACAATTATCTTGGCGTTGTGTCATTGGTACGTGTGCGTCAAGGCACGCTCAAAAAAGACGATAAAATCCATATCAAATCTACCAAAGGCACGCATATTGTGACATCGATTGGGGTATTTACCCCAAAATCGTTTGAGACCAATATCTTAGAAGCCGGTGAAGTAGGCTTTGTGATTGCCGGTATCAAAGACATTGGCGGGGCGCCTGTGGGTGATACCATTACCCTTGCCAAAACCCCAGATGTAGATAGCATACCAGGGTTTAAAAAGGTCAAGCCGCAAGTCTATGCCGGTATGTTCCCTGTCGATTCGAGTGACTTTGAAGCGTTTCGTGAAGCGCTACAAAAACTGCAAGTCAATGACGCTGCGTTGTTTTTTGAGCCTGATACCTCTGATGCACTTGGGTTTGGTTTTCGCTGTGGTTTCTTGGGGATGCTCCATATGGAAATCATCCAAGAGCGTCTTGAGCGTGAATACGATTTAGATTTGATTACTACCGCCCCGACCGTTATCTACGAAATCAAAAAACGGAGTGGTGAGATTATCCAAATCGATAACCCATCAAAAATGCCTGACCCAGGTCTGATTGATGAGTTTCGTGAGCCGATTGCGCGCTGTCATATTCTGGTGCCACCCGATTATTTGGGTAACGTGATGACATTATGTATCGAGCGTCGTGGTATCCAAGTCGATATGAAGTTTATGGGACAGCAAGTGCAGTTGACCTTTGATATTCCGATGGGCGAAGTGGTCATGGACTTTTTTGACCGTCTAAAATCAGTGTCACGTGGCTTTGCGTCACTTGATTACGGTTTTGAGCGCTTTGAAACAGATAAACTGGTGCGGGTAGATGTGCTGATTAATGGCGAAAAAGTTGATGCATTGGCGATGATTTGTCATGCTGAGCAAGCGCGCTATCGCGGTAATCAGCTGGTTGAAAAAATGAAAGAATTGATTCCGCGTCAAATGTTTGATGTGGCTATTCAAGCGGCAATTGGTAGCCAAATCATCGCCCGTAGTACCGTCAAAGCCATGCGTAAAGACGTACTTGCCAAATGTTATGGTGGTGACGTGTCGCGTAAGAAAAAACTACTGTCAAAGCAAAAAGAAGGTAAAAAACGCATGAAGCAAGTGGGGCGTGTCGAGATTCCACAAGAAGCGTTTTTGGCGGTATTAAAAGTGGATAACCAGTCGTAGAGGCAAGTATGGATTTTGATTTTAATTTGATTCTTGTCCCTGCGACCTTGATTTTAGGCGCTATTTGGCTACTGGATAAATTGGTACTAAAGCAAAAGCAAAGCAAAGGATTGGAGAAATCGACTGCGCCGGTGCGATGGGCGTATGATTTTTTCCCGATTTTAGCGATTGTGCTCGTAGTGCGCTCGTTTTTGATTGAGCCGTTTAATATCCCCTCATCGTCGATGGTGCCCACCTTATATACGGGTGACTTTATTGCGGTCAACAAATACGCGTATGGCATCCGCTTGCCATTGGTGAATACCAAGGTGCTTGATTTAGGCGCACCGCAGCATGGTGATGTGGTGGTATTTCGCTATCCTGAGAACCCAAAAATTTATTATATCAAGCGGGTGATTGGCGTGGGTGGGGATACGGTGAGCTTTAATAATGGGCAGTTAAGCGTCAATGGCAAAGCGATTGCTACTACGCCTGCCAACTTTACCCCCGACCCTAAGATGACAGCGCAGCTATATCCGCCAGGTAAAACCGAGACCGGTGAGCTTGTGACAGCTGAGCAAGCAGCGCAACTGGGCAATCAAGAAGAATTGTCTGCCAAATACGTGCAAGAATCGCCCAGTAGTAATCATCAACATTTGGTGCGCTATTTGGGTGACAAGAATTGGTATCAATATGCCAGCTTTTTGCAGCAAGCGTCACCTCAATTGATGGCGAGCCAAGGTCAACAATGGCAACTAACAGTGCCTAAAGGGCACTATTTTGTGATGGGCGATAACCGTGATCGCAGTGCTGATGGTCGTTTTTGGGGGTTTGTACCTGATGAGAACCTAGCGGGTAAAGCCGTGTATGTGTGGACGCACAAAGCCAGTGGACTCAGTCTACCCACCTTTAATCGCAATGGCGCAATACACTAACCGCTTACTTTAAAAAATTGGATATCAAAGCCTTTGTTGTTGAGAATATTTAATTAACTAAAGCTTACATTAATCTATCTTGAGCGATGGTCAAAGGAGAATACGGCATGAACCTACCAAGTCATCAGCGCGGCGCCAGCGTCACGGGTATCGTGATTATGATTGTACTCATCGTCGTGTGTGCCAAAATCGGTTTAGCTATTATCCCTGCCCAAGTCGGTCACTACCAACTCAAAAAATCGTTGGCTTTTGAACTTAAAAAGTCCAATGACAATAAAGAAAGTGTTAAAGATTTTTTAGGTAGCGTCAATTCCCAATGGCATATCAACGGTGTCAGCCAAAAGGCAGAGGACGTCGTGGAAGTGGTGGATAATACGCCAGGTGCGATGTCAGTGAAATTGAAATACGATGAAGCAAACAACTTTTTTGGTAACGTCGATATCGTCAATCGCTTTGAAGATACCATTAGCGCAGAAGATGCCAAAGTCGCCAAGCAATAGTTATCCCCAATCTTAAGTAAGTGATAGCCATGTTATGATTTAAATGGCGAATACTTTTCTAACAATTTGAAGCAGATGAATTTACCAATCACTATCCCTACCTTTAATCTCAAAAAACTACCGCCACAAGTGCGTCAATTAACCGCGCTGTTTTATGAAATGGGTTATCAGTTTGATAATGTGAATTTACCCATTATGGCACTCATGCATCGCTCATTTGATAGCGAGCACAATTACGAGCGATTAGAGTTCTTGGGAGATGCATTGCTCGGTGTTATCATCGCAGAAGCCTTATTTTTGCGCTATCCCGACTATAATGAAGGTCGGCTCAGTCGCTTACGTGCATCGCTTGTGCGCGAAGAAACTTTGGTGATTATTGCAAAGCAGCTCAATCTGTCAGATTATTTGATTTTAGGGGTGGGCGAGCGTAAAGGCGGTGGTCGTCAGCGCGCCTCAATCTTGGCAGATAGCGTTGAAGCCTTGATTGGCGCTATTTATCTTGATAGTCAAAATTTTGATACGGTTAAGGCTTGTGTGCTGGCGTGGTTTGAAGATTTGTTCGAAAAAGTGAAAGAACAAAAAGTGCTAAAAGATGCCAAAAGCCGTTTACAAGAGCTGTTGCAAGCACACCAACTTGCGCTGCCCCGCTATGAAGTGACCGAAACCATTGGCAATGCCCCCAATCAAATTTTTGTGGTCAGCTGCCAAGTCGACATTGTTTTTGACAATAAAACCGCCAAACCCATAGCACCGACCCAAGCTTTAGTCACAGCCCAAGGTGAAAGTCGCCGTATTGCCGAGCAGCGCTGCGCCGAAGCCATGCTGGCTAAAATCAGTGATTTGTTACCCCCGCTGCGCTAATTTGCCGACCTGCCATACCGTCAACACCCAAATTTGCTGAAATGCTTACTGAAATTTGCTCAAAACTATTCTACAATAATTTGTACCCTTTAAACCAATGTTGAGATCCCACTTTATGTCTAACCAAGCAGACGCTACCCAACAAACCACCACTGACCCAGCTGTCGACAATCCATCAGCGGACAACAACCAGGATGTTATCAGTCAATTCTTCAGTGGGCAAAGTGATTCAGCGCCCGTGCGCGCAGTGGATTTTCGCACGGGTTATGTAGCCATTGTCGGACGTCCAAACGTGGGTAAATCAACGTTAATGAATCATGTGTTGGGTCAAAAATTGTCGATTACCTCGCGAAAACCCCAAACCACCCGCCATCGCATTATGGGAATTTTGACCAACGAGCAACTACAAGCAATTTTTGTTGACACCCCAGGTATCCATAGCCGCGAAGTGCGCGCTATCAATGAGCGTATGAATAAGGCAGCAACTTCGGCTTTGGCAGACGTTGATGCGGTATTGTTTGTGATTGATAGCCTAAAATGGGTGGAAGATGATGAGCTGGTGTTTGCCAAAGTGCAAAATTTGGGTGTCCCTGTGATTGCAGTGGTTAATAAAAGCGACACCATTAAGGACGAAGCTCAGCTGTTTGCGCTACTACAAAAACTGCATGATACCCAAGTATTTAGCGATATCGTGCCCGTATCTGCATTACGTGCGCATAACTTAGATGAGCTAGTACGAGTCATCGGTAAGCATTTACCGATTGCAGCGCCAATCTATGATGCAGAACAAGTTACTGACCGTTCGGAACGTTTTTTAGCCAGTGAAATCATTCGTGAAAAAGTGATGCGCGCATCGGGCGATGAGATTCCTTACGATTTAACCGTACAAATCGACACCTTCAAGGATGAGCCCGCGCATCAAGACCCAAAAACAGGCAAATGGCGTAAAGCTGTGACCTTTATCGATGCCACAATTTTTGTCGAGCGTCAAGGTCAAAAGGTGATTGTCATCGGTGATAAAGGCGAAAAAATCAAACAAATCGGCATCGAAGCGCGCCAAGACATGGAAAAAATGTTTGATAAAAAAGTGATGCTAACGCTGTGGGTCAAAGTCAAAAAAGGCTGGTCAGATGATGAGCGTGCGCTAACGAGCTTGGGCTACTAAGCAATAAGGCAAATAAGCTACTATGCGCAATCAACTGCTAACAGGTTATATTCTGCACCAGAAGCCGTATGGTGAAAGCCGTAGTTTAATTTACCTGTTTAGTGAGGAATGGGGGGTAGTACATGGTATCGGTAAAAAAAACTTACCGCTATTTGTCCCCATACAATTTTTTGGCAATGGTAAAAACAGCCTAAAAACCTTTAGTCAAAGCCAGATTTTGCAAAATCACATTACGCTCAGAGGACAAAGCCTGTATGCAAGTATGTATCTTAATGAGATTTTGCAAAAACTATTGCCTGTTGAAGAGCCGTTTGCTGAGATATGGCAAGCATATCAGCAGTGTCTTGCAAACATGGCAACGCTGTTTGTCGACCCAGCGCAATCGCCACATGACATGACCCGTTTAAAGTGGCATTTAAGGCGCTTTGAAAATGTATTGTTTGAACAATTAGGCTATGGGTTCGATTTTGCTAAAGATACGTTGGGGGATTTAATAGCACCATCGCAGCGTTATCAATACCAGCTACAGCAGGGATTTATGCCAGTTTTATCCTTGGATAAACCCGACATAGCATTAACAGGTGAGCAGCTGCTAACTTGGTATCAATGTTTACAAGATGAAACGCGCTTTAACCAAATGATGCAGCAAGATTTTGATTTAGCCAAACAATTGGTCAATAGCATCAGTGCCATGCACCGGCATTTGATGGATAATTTACTCAATTATCAAACCTTGCAAAGCCGAGAACTTTGGCAGCAGCTTACCCGATATCAATAAGCTTACCCAGTATCAATAATAGACAAAATAGGGCATATCATGACAAGCAATCAACCCTTACTCGGTGTCAATATCGACCATATTGCAACCCTGCGTCAAGCACGTGGCGTGGCGTATCCCGATCCTGTGGCAGGTGCGTTAATTTGTGAGCAGGCCGGGGCGGATGGTATTACGCTGCATTTGCGTGAAGATCGTCGTCACATTCAAGATGATGATGTTTATCGGCTCGCCAAAGTCATAACCACTCGTATGAACCTTGAAATGGCGGTCACTGACGAGATGGTAGCGATAGCCTGTGATGTTAAGCCAGCTTGGGTGTGCTTTGTCCCTGAAAAACGCCAAGAATTGACCACCGAAGGCGGGCTTGATGTGATTGGCAATCAGCACAAAATAGCCCGCGCGATTCAACAGTTACATCAAGTCGGCACTCAAGTGTCACTATTCATTGATCCAGAGTTGGCACAAATTGATAAAAGCATTGCGCTCGGGGCAGACGCCATTGAACTTCACACGGGCGCCTATGCGGACTATTGTTTGCAACATGACCAAGTTAAAATTAGCCATGAAATCACCCGTATCAAAACAGCCGTGACTCATGCCCACGAGGCAAAAGCAAGTTTACTGGTCAATGCAGGGCACGGTCTTACCCGTGACAACGTTGCACCTATTGCTAATATGGGTGGCATCCATGAACTAAACATCGGTCATGCCATTATTGCAGATAGTGTGTTTATGGGGCTTAGCCAAGCAGTTAGCGCAATGAGAAAGGCATTTACAGTAAAAGCCTAGCTGTTAGGGGCAGTTAAATTGTTCAACTGAGTAGGGCTTATATTTAATAATGCCTGTTTTGCTAAAACTTACCTTTAATCGATTATCGACCTTACCATCTAAAGGGCAGTATTGAATATTACCCATATAACCAATGGGTCTAGCGTTTTCTGGCTTAAAAATAATATAGTTATTATTCAGCGAGATATTTGCCGTAATTACACCCCAAGACAAGTCTAACGTAAGTTGATGATTGAGTTTGTCTACCGCTGCCTCATAGCTGTTATTGTTATTTTTATCGATAAAGCTAATCAGCTGATGACCGCCAGTTGTCACGCAAGCCAAGCTGTCATTAGCGACACAGGCGACGACAGGATTTTGATAAATCAACGCCTCTTGTTTTGCGCTGCTTAAAAAATTCATTAAACTTGAAGCAATGTTTTTTGCTTCCATTTGCTTTAAGCTGTTGGTAATAGTAATCGAAGCCATCGCCACAATGATAGATAAAACCGCCAAAACAACGACTGTTTCAATCAAAGTAAATCCCTGTCTTTTTATTGAGAATACGTTGGCTTTCGAATCATTCATGCTATTAGAGCTACCGGCTAGATCATGATGGAATAACACAATAAACGATATTAGTTCATCATTATAGAGAGTTTTGATAGATTAACAAACAAATATTGATATAAAATTTGTATTTGATTATAAAGCTAATAAAAGCGACCAAAAGGCTGGTGCTGTCTGACATGCTGAAGTTTTCAAAACCGATTGATGGGTTTACATGTTAAATCATCTATACCATATTATTAATGTTAAGCGATTATCTAGACGAAACTGTTTTAGTGGTATGGTAAACGTATCAATTGCACATTAAGTAAATGAATGTGACTAGAATGTATCATTTAGTGACAGTATGAATTTAAGATATGGTAAATTTAAATAGACTGTATTAAAATCCTTCTCAAGATAAGTATATAGTTTTGATGTGTAATGTCGAATCATTATAATAGTTGTTGAATTCTTAGTATCGAGCGTAATTAATAAGCTTAGCTACTAAAAAATAAAAATATAACATATTGTGATGTTCGTGTAATATTGTGTAGCAATGTAAAAAAAAGAGTTGTAAACACAATTTTTAGGCGTTAAGCTATATTTAACAAGTTCATAAATTACATGTGTTTTGATGTGTTATTTTGTGAATTAACTGTCAGGTTATTTTAATTTAAAATGAGCCAATCCTTTGGAGGAATTCTATGAAGCTAAATAAAATCGCTCTAGCAGTTGTTGCTGCAGCTGTTATGCCAGTAGCCGCTAACGCAGGCGTTACTGTTACACCTTTACTACTAGGTTATCATTATGTAGACGGTATCAGCAAAACTGAAGATAAACAAGGTGAGCAATTCGCAGGTACTCATCAACGTAACGACTTGTACACTGGTGCAGGTATTGGTATCGAATTGACACCTACTATCGCACTTGAATTAGAGTACGGTGAAACTGATTCTGACGCATTGTATGGCAACGGCGATAAAGTTAACGGACATAAGTTTGAACAAAAATCATACTCAGGTAACTTTACTATCGGTACTGAAACCTTTAGTGGCTATACTAACAGCCCATTCAAGCCATATGTGTTAATCGGTGCAGGTCAATCAAAAACCTCAATGGCATTTGATGATGGCAGCAAAGCAACTTCTAAAGACACTATCGGTAACTTAGGTCTTGGTGCTTACTACCGAATCAATGACGCATTAAGCTTACGTGGTGAAGGTCGTGCGATCTATAACTTCGATAATGATTGGTGGGAAGGTCTAGCGTTAGCAGGTCTTAACGTGGTTCTAGGTGGTCACTTGGCACCAGCAGCACCATTGGTTGAACCTACTCCCGTTGAGCCAATCGTTTTGACTGATGGTGATGATGACCAAGATGGCGTACCAAATAGCGTTGACAAATGCCCAGGCACTCCATTAAATGTTGTTGTAGATGCTGACGGTTGCCCACGTGAAATCCCATTTGATGATTTATTACGTATGGAATTACGTGTATTCTTTGACAATGACAAAACTGTCATCAAAGATCAGTACAAACCAGAAATCCAAAAAGTTGCTGAAAAAATGAATGAATATCCAAATTCAACAGCTTCAATTGAAGGTCATGCTTCAAAAACTGGTCCATCTGCGCGTTACAACCAACGTTTGTCTGAAGCACGTGCAAATGCGGTTAAATCAATGTTAGTTAACCAATTTGGTGTTGCACCACAACGTATTAGCACAGTGGGTTACGGTTATGACCGCCCAATCGCAGACAACAACACTGCTGAAGGCCGTGCAATGAACCGTCGTGTATATGCTATCATCACTGGTAACAACTCTGGCACAACTGTTCAAACTAAAGACATGAACGTACAATAATTAGTTATTAAATAAAAAAAGCTACCCTCGTTGGTAGCTTTTTTTATTTTTATTATCAGCTATAAACTCAACTTAGATAAATTTAATCTATTTTTAACGATAAGATGTTATACTACCGCGTGTTTTAATTTCCCTTCCTAGCCGAATTTTCAAGAGCTATTTTTTTATGTCAGATTCAATCAAAAATCTTCGCAATATTGCGATTATTGCCCACGTTGACCATGGTAAAACTACTCTAGTCGATAAATTGTTACAACAATCAGGTACTTTTGGTGAGCGTGCCGCAGAAGTTGAACGCGTCATGGACTCTAACGCATTAGAGCAAGAGCGTGGTATTACCATTTTAGCCAAAAATACGGCGATCAAATGGACCAATCCTAAAGACGGCGTTGAATACCGTATTAACATCGTCGACACCCCCGGTCACGCCGACTTCGGTGGTGAAGTTGAACGGGTGATGTCGATGGTTGACTGTGTGTTGTTATTAGTTGATGCCGTTGATGGTCCTATGCCACAAACCCGTTTTGTGACCTCAAAAGCATTTGCCCGGGGCTTAAAGCCAATCGTGGTGATTAATAAAATTGACAAACCAAGCGCACGTCCAGACTGGGTCATGGATCAGGTGTTTGATTTGTTTGATAATTTGGGTGCGACAGATGAGCAGCTAGATTTTCCAATCGTTTATACCTCTGCCATGAATGGTATTGCAGGGTTATCGCCTGACGAGCTTGCAGAAGATATGCAGCCATTGTTTGAAACCATCGTTAATGTTGTTGAGCCACCACAAGTGGATACGGACGGTCCATTCCGTATGCAGATTTCGAGCCTTGATTATGATAACTTCAAAGGTTTGATTGGTATCGGTCGTATTCAGCGTGGGTCGGTTAAAACCAATACGCCTGTAACAATTGTTGATAAAGAAGGTAATAAACGCAACGGCCGTATCCTACAAATCATGGGTTATCATGGTCTTGACCGTATCGAAGTACCTATGGCACAGGCAGGTGATATTGTATGTATCACAGGTATCGATGCGTTAAATATTTCTGATACTATCTGTGATCCACAAAACGTGGAAGCCTTACCACCGCTAAGTGTCGATGAGCCAACCGTATCGATGACTTTCCAAGTGAACAACTCACCATTTGCGGGTAAAGAAGGTAAATTCGTGACGTCACGCAATATTCGTGAGCGCCTAGAACGTGAGTTAATTCATAACGTGGCACTTCGCGTGGAAGATACCGACAGTCCTGATAAATTTAAAGTATCAGGTCGTGGGGAACTTCACTTATCTGTATTGATTGAGAATATGCGCCGTGAAGGTTTTGAACTGGGTGTATCACGTCCAGAAGTAATTGTTCGTGAAATCGAGGGTGAGAAACAAGAACCCTTTGAAAATGTGATTTTTGATGTTGAAGAGCAACACCAAGGCGCGGTAATGGAGCAAATGGGCTACCGTAAAGGCGAATTGACCAATATGGAAGTTGACGGCAAAGGTCGTATCCGTATTGAAGCGGTGGTACCGTCACGTGGTTTGATTGGTTTTCGCTCTGAGTTCTTAACCATTACCTCAGGTACCGGTATCATGACCTCAAGTTTCTCACATTATGGTCCTGTGAAAACAGGCGATGTGGCAAAACGCCAAAATGGGGTGTTGATTTCTATGGTGAATGGTACTGTATTGGGCTATGCGCTATTTAACCTTCAAGAACGCGGTCGTATGTTTGTATCGCCACAAACTGAAGTCTATGAAGGTATGATTGTCGGTCAAAACTCACGTAGCGATGACATGGTAGTCAATCCAACTAAAGCAAAACAGTTGACGAACGTGCGCGCCAGTGGTACCGATGATGCGATTATTTTAACGCCGCCAATCATTTTCACCCTTGAACAAGCGCTTGAATTTATTGAAGATGATGAGCTGGTTGAGGTGACACCAAAATCAATTCGTCTACGCAAAAAATACTTGACTGAAAATGAGCGTAAACGTAACGGTCGTAAATAATAGCGAATCTACGCGATAAAAATTTTGAAAAAGCCTAACATTTATTTACAAAAAGCTTGTACCTGTTACAAGCTTTTTTAATTTAATCTACACACTGGCAAAGCAAAGATTTAAAATTTTACACAATTCCTTATGATGATAAGGGTTTTTTAGTCAACGATTGTAGCAATTATTTTGAAAGTAGGAGAAGTTATATGAGTATGATGTCAGAATTTAAAGAGTTTGCCCTCAAAGGCAATGTGATGGATTTGGCAGTGGGTGTCATCATCGGCGGCGCATTTGGTAAAATCACCACGTCGTTGGTAGAAGATATTATTATGCCGATTATCTCTGCGATTATGGGCGGCAGAATCGACTTTACCAATATGTTTGTGGTGTTAGGTGATGTACCTGCAGGCACCGCTATGACGTATGATGCGCTCAAAAAAGCGGGTGTGCCTGTATTTGCATATGGTAATTTTGTCACCATCTTAATCAACTTTATTATTTTGGCATTTATCATTTTTATGTTGGTGAAAGCTATGAACCGCCTACGCCGTCAAAGCGAAGCACAAGAAGCGGCTGCACCAGAACCTTCAGAAGAAGTACTATTGCTGCGTGAAATCAGCAGTAAATTAAGCAAATAACGGTTTGTAAAAAAGCTGATAGATTAAAATTTCAGCCCATGTTATTTATAATAGGACTTACGCAAAGACGACCGAAGGCGAGCGTAACTGCTCACGCAAATAATC
>NZ_DALZPU010000007.1:0-133304 GCF_032017465.1 Moraxella sp. CTOTU47616 | reverse complement strand
ATTCTTTCTAAGCTTCGTAACTTGTTTTACTTATTTGTAAACTCTTCGTCGCTCAATGGTGGCGTATTATACGTGAATTAGAATGGGTGTCAACACCTTTTTCTTAAAATTTTCAAATAAAATAAAAATACCGCCGTGCGGCGGTATTTTTATGATGCTGTAATCAGTGAACTGATTATTTGTTGTCATCTTTTACTTCGGTGAATTCTGCATCGACAACCCCATCATCTTGCTGGGTTTGTTGTGGCTGTGCATCACCCGCTTCTGCGGTAGCGCCTGGGTCAGCGTAGATTTTTTGACTAACCGGTAAGAAGGCATTGTCTAGAGCTTCAAGTTTTGACTTGATGTCATCTAGATTATCTTCTTTAACCGCCAATTCTAGCGCTTTGATAGCGTCTTCTACTGCGGTTTTATCGCTATCGGTTACTTTATCAGCGGCATCTTTCATGGCTTTTTGTACGCCATGAATACGACCATCTGCTTCGTTACGTACTTGCGCAAGTTCAGCAAATTTGGCATCTTCAGCGGCATTGGCTTCAGCATCACGAATCATTTGCTCGATTTCTGAGTCTGATAGACCTGAGTCGGCTTTAATTTGGATACTTTGTGCTTTACCAGTCCCTTTATCTTTCGCTGAGATATTCATGATGCCATCAGCGTTGATGTCAAAGGTAACTTCAATTTGTGGTACGCCACGCGGTGCGGGTGGAATATCGGTCAAATCGAAACGTCCAAGCAATTTGTTTTGTGCGGCAATTTTACGTTCACCTTGGTAGACCTGAATAGTTACTGCTGGTTGATTGTCATCCGCTGTAGAGAACACTTGTGATTTCTTGGTTGGAATCATGGTGTTTTTCTCAATGATTGGTGTCAACACGCCGCCCATGGTTTCGATACCTAGCGTTAACGGTGTCACATCAAGCAGTAGTACGTCAGTTTTGTCACCCGACAGTACCGCACCTTGAATCGCTGCACCCATCGCTACGGCTTCATCAGGATTCACATCTTTACGTGGCTCTTTGCCGAAAAATTCTTGAACACGTTGTTGTACCAGTGGCATACGGCTTTGACCACCTACCAAGATAACATCATCAATATCAGATGCTTTTAAGCCCGCGTCACTCAATGCGATTTTACAAGGCTCAATGGTACGGTTGACAAGCGCTTCAGTTAAGCTTTCTAACTTGGCACGAGTTACGTTTACCACTAAGTGTTTTGGACCTGTGGCATCGGCAGTAATGTACGGTAAGTTAATATCCGTGCTTTGTGAGCTTGAAAGTTCGATTTTTGCTTTCTCTGCCGCTTCTTTTAAGCGTTGCATTGCCAGTGGGTCACCTTTTAGGTTCACACTGTTTTCTTTTTTGAATTCTTCAACCAAGTAGTCAATTAAGGTTAAATCAAAGTCTTCACCGCCTAAAAAGGTGTCACCATTGGTTGAAAGCACTTCAAATTGCTGCTCGCCATCAACGTCTGCGATTTCGATGATTGAAATATCGAAAGTACCACCACCTAAGTCATAAACCGCAATCTTACGATCTGCACCGCCTTTCTTGTCCATACCGTAAGCTAAAGCTGCCGCTGTAGGTTCGTTGATGATACGTTTGACATCAAGACCTGCGATTTTACCGGCGTCTTTAGTAGCTTGACGTTGGCTGTCGTTGAAGTAAGCAGGGACCGTTACTACCGCTTCAGTGACACTTTCACCCAGATAATCTTCTGCAGTTTTTTTCATTTTTTTCAAAACTTCAGCAGAGATTTGGGGTGGTGCTAATTTTTTACCGTTGATGTCAACCCAAGCATCGCCATTGTCAGCTTTGACAATTTTATATGGCACCATGCCGATGTCTTTTTGCACGACTTTGTCTTCAAACTTGCGACCAATCAAACGCTTGATAGCAAATAAGGTATTTTGTGGGTTAGTTACCGCTTGGCGTTTGGCTGATTGACCCACTAAGATTTCGCCGTCATCTTTATAAGCAACGATTGATGGGGTGGTACGTGCGCCTTCAGCATTGTCGATGACTTTAACTTTGTCACCTTCCATCACTGCAACACATGAGTTGGTTGTACCTAAGTCAATACCAATAATTTTAGCCATAATTAAATTCTCCAATTTTTATTTTGATGGTAAGTGGTGATGAGCACCACATTGTCTTGTATTTTTATATCGGTTTACCGAGGGTTTTTTTCAAGCAGTTAGCAAAAGTTTTTTGCTACGCTTGTTACCAATCGGTCAATCCGTTGTTTACTGCTTGCCTACTAGCTGCCCACGCGAACCATGGCTGGGCGCAATAAACGCTCATTTAGCGTATAACCTTTTTGTAGTACTTGACCGACTTGGTTGGCGCTTGCCTCTGGGTCGATACCCACGGCTTCATGCAGGTCGGCATTAAATGTTTCGCCCTGTGGATTAACCACTTTAACGCCATATTTTTCTAGCACCGTAATCAGCGATTTGTGGGTAAGTTTGACGCCTTCAAGCACGGGATCATTGTCAGATTGGCTACTTTCAATTGCACGTTCAAGGTTATCCACGGTTTCTAATAGGTCTTTGGCAAACTTTTCTAAGGCAAATTTTTTGGTTTTTTCGGTTTCTTGCTCCATGCGGTTGCGCGCATTGTAGGCTTCAGCATTGGCACGGGCATGAGCTTCTTTGGCTTCTTTGACTTGACCTTCAAGCTCGGCAATACGCTGCTCGTAGGTGCTCAAATTGATGTCGCTAGGAATGGTTTTTTGCTCGTTACTTGGCTCAAACTGTTCCATGGCATCTTTTAACTCCGTTGAGACGGCGTCAGTTTGGTTATGCGGTTGCGTATTTTGGTTATTATCAGCTGAATTCATCAATCATCACTCCTATTATCAAGGTAACCGTCACCAAGGTAACAGTTACACGTTAAAACGGTTAAAGTTATTGGCTTTGATAATGGTGAATCCCTTTGATTTCAAGAGTGAGTCGCATTATTTGCGGGTCAAAATGGCGTTTTTCCTATGAAATCCACACTAAATTTGCGTATTTATGACATGAGAAGATAAAATTTGCTAAAAATAAGGTGTTAAGCGCGTACTTGTTGTTGGGTTAGGGCATCAAAAATTTGGCTAGGTCGAACAAATCCAAGGGTGTCGCCGAGTAAATAACCGATGGCATCACCAAAGTATTGATAAGCAGCCGCGAAATCAGTAGCAGGTGTCAAACCCGATAGGTTACAACTCGTGGATACCAAAAATCCAAACGGGTTATTGTGGTCTGCGTGGGCGATGTGATTGCAAAGCTTAGCAATCATCGGATGGCTAATCACTCGTATGGCTAAGCTATCTCGTCCACCTGTGACCCATTCGGGGATTTTGCCTTGCAATGTCGCAGGAATCGGTAACAACCAAGTGGTGGCTTGTGCATCGCTAGACTGCCAACTTGCCGCAATGCTATCAACTACTTGCTGTGGTAACGGCTGTAAGAATGGCTGAATATGCGCGATATCGCCTGTGATAACAATCATGCCTTTTTCGATTGGACGCTGTTTAATCGCTAAAATCTGTTTCACTGCGGTTTCGTTAAATGGATCACAGCCGATTCCCCACACCGCTTCGGTTGGATAAGCCAGTAGATTGCCGGCTTGTAAAAATTGCTGAACTGCATCGAGCTGGGTGTCATTAAATTGCATTATATACCTCGATTATTTGGTAGTTTTTTTGCTCATCGCTTATCAAAATTAAGGGCGGCAGCGCATATATAGACCGCCGCGCTGCATCACCAGTCCCATGAGCTCAAGCTCAATCAGCCAGCCCATAAGTGTCGCAATATCGGTGTGGGTCTTATCGACCAAGCTGTCTAAATCTTGCCCTACCCAATCGAGTTGATTAAGCAATTTCTGCAAATGCGGCGCCACATCCATCGCCAATGGCGCTTGGTGCGGCTGGGTATTTGACGCTGATTCGGACGGTAATTGAGGGCTATTGCTCACTGCCTGTGCAACTATCAGCGCTGGTTCAACCTCAGTGGCTTTGACAATCGGTGATTTAAAAATTGATAAATCTTCCAAAATTTGCGATGGATGATCGACCAAGGTCGCACCCTCACGAATCAATTGGTGGCAACCTTTGGCGTTGAGGTTGTCAATATGACTAGGAATAGCAAAAACTTGTTTGCCTTGCTCGTTGGCTTCTCTGGCCGTAATGAGCGAGCCGCTTTTGGCAGCGGCTTCTACAACCAGAGTTGCTAAACTTAGCCCAGCGACGAGACGATTGCGCCTTGGAAAATGGTAACGATTGCTTGGCATATCAGGCAATAATTCACTAATGACGCAGCCACCTGACGCAATAATATTGGCTTTAAGGCTGGCGTGATTTTTTGGATAACAATGTTTAATACCATTGCCCAGTACCGCAATAGTACCACCTTGTGTGCCAGTCATCTGTAGACTTAACGCACCTAAATGCGCTTGTTTGTCAATTCCTTCTGCCATGCCACTGGTGATCCATAAGCCTTCGTGCGCCAAATATTGCGCCATATCAAAGGCAATTTTTTCGGCATGTGGGCTAGGTTTACGACTCCCAACAATCGCCAATTGTGGTTGGCTTAAGGCAGATAAGTTGCCTTGATACAATAGCAAAGGGGGTGGGTCATAGATGTTTTTTAACTGAGTCGGATATAAAGGGTCATTATCAAACACCACACCATACTGCCCTTGTGATAGTTCTAATAGCGTATCATGCAAAAATTGGCTGGTTCGACTCGCGCTGATAAACTCAGCAAAGCGTTTGTGGTGATTATCATGCAAGCCCAGTGCTTGCCAGTCTGCCAGCTTGGCTTGAATCGCTTGTTCAGCGCTACCAAAACGCGCTACAAGCTTGTTATAAACAGGCACCGATAAGTTCACTAAATGCCATAACAATAAGGCAGCCTGCTGCGCCGGGTTTAAGTTAGGCTGATAGTCCTGCATCACGTATATTCCTTAGGCATGTATATGGCTTATGAATGTTTGCTATTATAAATTTTTCTCACAATAAAAACTTTAAAGACAGCAAAGCCAGTCAAGATGACTGGCTTTTGAACAATCGCTTACCCATCAAGCACAATCAAGGGCAAGTAAGCAAAGGTAAGCGAAAGCGTTAATTGCCGACCGCAGGCAGTAAAAAATCTTGCTCATGAATCGGTGATTCGGCATCGAGTACATAAGCGTAGCTAATATCGTTAAATGCTTTAAATACCATCACATGACCGATTTGCTCACTTGGCAAGCGTACTGCCCCACCTTTCACGCGTGAATATTCGTCCAAGACTAAAGCGCCTTTTTGATAAACCGTCAACACATCGCCTGGCTCAGCGCCTTGGCTGGTGCCCAAATTAATGGCTATCACCCCATCTCGACCGGCACTACTAATTGAGTTTAAAATGCGAATCACGCGACCGCCACGAGTAACGCTGGCAGGTTTTGGATAAAACGCGGGCGGCAAGTACTGACCGACTTCGACAAATACACGGTCACCTTCGCGCACTTCTTGACCATACGATTTTTTAAGCTCGATACTAGAAACACCGTTTGATGCTACGCTAGTGACGATACCTGCGGCAACTTGGGTGACTTCAAGACCGATGACTTTACGGGTGGTTGGGTCAACATACGGTTCGCCCTCACGATACACACCATAGCGTTGTCCCACAATGAGTGGCACGCCTTTGGCATAGATTTTGTTACCGACACCTGTGATAATGTTTTTATCTTTTGAAGCAAGCACATAGGGGGTAGTTTTAAAGTCATCAGGCGATACGATAATATTGCGCTCAAGCCATGTTTCAATGGCAGTCAAAGGAATCGCAGTGATACTACCTGCGGCACTCACCACGGTGGTTGTGGTGACTGGCGCGTTCATGGCTTTTTCAATGCCTGCACAGCCTTCACCCGTATCTACACCGACCAATTTTTGCCCTTTAATCACACATAAGATAATCACATCTTTTGGATAAATCAGATGCGGATTACGAATCTGCTTATTGGTCGCCCAAATTTCTTTCCAGCGCCACGGACTTTCTAAAAATTTACCGGAGATATCCCAAAGCGTATCACCTTTTTTTACCACATAACGGTTGGGAGCATCGGCTTTGATGCGAGGCGGCGGGTTGTTAGCAGCGGCTAGCGAAGTCACTGTCATACCTAGGGTTGCCAACAAAGCGAAGGATAATTTTTTCATTGTCGTGGTGTTATAGTTCTTCATAGCCCAATACTCAAGATTAACCGCTTAACGCTTTAAATGGCATACGCTTTACCATTACTTATAAACATCATAGCCAAATGTTGTGTTATGTGTCGCAAAATCACTCATAATTTGCGCTATGTAAATTTTGGTTAGCATAGCATAAAATAATTGGGGCTTCATAAATTTTCTCTTTAAATCGTTTTTTTAAATGATTTGGTTTTGGTAGATTTTAATCACTCAATCATTATCATTGATTATTTGCTATTGTGAAGCGATTGGTTTGCACCTATATATAAGTTATAGTAGCCAAACTTTAGCGTTTGCGTTACCCTATGCCAATTTTTTTAGATAATTTTTGCCTTATTATTTGCCTTATTAACAGTTGACCGATTATGACTTTACGTACCATTTTAAATTACCCAGACCCGAGGCTTCGTACCCTTGCCAAGCCTGTCACCCACTTTGGTGATGACCTAAAAACCTTGATTGATGATATGTTTGAAACCATGTATGCCGCCAAAGGTATTGGTTTGGCGGCGACACAAGTGGATGAGCACATTCAATTGGTAGTGATGGACTTATCTGAAGATGGCAGCCAGCCTCGGGTGTTTATCAACCCTGTTATCACCCCATTAGCCGATGAATTATATAGCTATGAAGAAGGGTGTTTGTCTGTGCCAGAGTATTATGACAAAGTCGATAGACCCAAACATGTCAGAATTGAGGCTGTCGACGCGCAGGGCAACCCGTTTGTTGAAGAAGCACAAGGCTTACTTGCCGTATGTATCCAACATGAAATTGACCACTTAAATGGTAAAGTTTTTGTGGATTATTTATCCAAGCTTAAACAAGACCGTGCGCGTGATAAAGTGCGTAAAGTTGTCAAACAGCGTGAAAAAGATGCTGAACATAAAAGACTGTGATTTTTAACTGTAAGGGAAAACCATGACCACTCGCCCATCGCGTATCGCTACTGTCACACGAAATACCGCCGAAACCCAAATCACCGTATCTATCAACCTTGACGGTACTGGTCAAGGCGCCATTGACACGGGTGTGCCATTTCTGGACCATATGCTTGACCAAATCAAACGACATGGCTTAATTGACATGGATATTACCTGTAACGGTGACACCCACATTGACGACCATCATAGTGTCGAAGATGTTGGTATTACGCTAGGTCAAGCCTTCAAACAAGCGATTGGTGACAAAAAAGGCATCGTGCGTTATGGACATTTTTATGCCCCACTCGATGAAAGCCTTAGCCGTGCGGTAGTGGATATTTCAGGTCGCCCTGGACTGCACATGGATATCCCGTTTACCCGTGCGATGATTGGTGGGTTTGATGTAGATTTGTTCAGTGAATTTTTCTATGGCTTTGTCAATCATGCCAT
The DNA here is from genome assembly GCF_032017465.1 of Moraxella sp. CTOTU47616. NCBI lineage: Bacteria > Pseudomonadati > Pseudomonadota > Gammaproteobacteria > Moraxellales > Moraxellaceae > Moraxella > Moraxella sp. CTOTU47616. The sequence continues at coordinate 125,715 of NZ_DALZPU010000007.1, read as the reverse complement.
GATAACTATTCATTTGGATAACTTGAAAGGCAAAAACAGCCATCACCAAATTGAAAGTACCTTTAAAGCCTTTGCTCGTGCGCTGCGTATGGCGGTGGAATATGATGAACGCGCACTCAATAGATTGCCGAGTACAAAAGAAAGTCTCTAATAGTAACCTGTAAAAATAAAAGCCCTGTTTAAGACAAGGGCTTTTTTTATGATAGTTGTTTTGTACTAATTTTTGCGTGCTAGTCTTTAAAATTATTAAATTGCAGTGGCACACCAAATTGTTTTTCTTTCAAAAACGCCATCGCTTGCTGTAGCGTGTCTTTTTTCTTATCATTGACTCGTACTTTATCGCCTTGAATCGCCGCCGATACTTTCAAATCCGACTCTTTTAATGCCTTGCTGATTTTTTTGGCGGTATCGCCATCAAGTCCATCTTTGAGATTGACCACCTTTTTCATTTGTTTGCCCGAGCCTTGATTATCCTGTGGGTCGAGTGACTGCAAATCTACCCCGCGTTTTATCATGTTTTTCTCAAGCATGGCATACACGTTTTCCATCTGCAACTCATTGTCTGCGGTGATGGTGATTTTTTTGTCTTTCTCATTGAGTTCTACTTTAATATCACTGCCCTTAAAGTCAAAACGGGTGGCGATTTCTTTCTCGGTGTTTTGCACGGCATGTTTAACTTCAAATAACTGTAATTCTGAAACCACGTCAAATGATGGCATGAGGTTTTCCTTATCAAATTTGTTGAATAAAATCTAAAAAATCTGCCCTATCATAACTGATTTTGTCAATTTTTAACAATTGACTAGCTAATTGACTAGCTATTAGCATCAAAGATAATTATGTAAAACAAATCATAAATTATATAATGATTTAAAATAATGATTAAAATAATTAACTTTTTAATAACGCTGATTACAGTTTTTTACCTTATTTGTTTGTATAATGAGTCAGCAAATAGGTGATTTACTAAAAAATGTAGTATAACAATTTACGATAATAAGGAGTAGGACATGGCGTTTAGCGATATGATTGGCAAACAAGTGCCAAGTGTGACTTTTCATACCCAACAGCAAGGCAAATGGGTGGATGTTACCACGGATGAATTATTTAAAGGCAAAAAAGTAGTATTATTCGCCTTACCCGGGGCATTTACGCCAACGTGTTCATCACTGCATTTACCGCGCTACAATGAATTGGCAACTGAATTTGCCAAACTAGGCGTTGATGACATCGTGTGTGTCTCAGTCAACGATACCTTTGTTATGAATGCTTGGGCCAAAGACCAAGACTGTAGCAATGTGACCGTGATGCCAGATGGTAACGGTGAGTTTGCTGAAGCGATGGGACGCTTAATTGATGACTCAGCAATTGGGTTTGGCAAACGTTCATGGCGTTATTCGATGCTGGTCGATGATGGTAAAATTGTCAAAATCTTTGACGAACCCCAAGACAGCGGCAGTGATGACCCATACGAAGTATCAGATGCTGATACTATGATTAAATATATCGACCCAAACTGGCAAGACAAACCCTCTGTCTCAATTTTTACCAAGCCTGGTTGCCCACATTGTGCCAAAGCCAAAGAAACGTTAACTCAAAAGGGCTTTCAGTTTGAAGAAATTGTACTTGGTAAAGATGCGAGTATTACCTCAGTGCGAGCCATTACTGGTCGTGAAACTACCCCACAGGTGTTTATCGGTGGCAAACACATCGGTGGTAATGATGACTTACAAAAATATTTTGCTGATGCAAAATAATGTTTGATTAAATAAAAAAAGACAGTCTAGGCTGTCTTTTTTATTGTCTAGTTAAAATTATTTTCCATCTCTTCAAGTGTTATCATCAAAGTCATCACATTTTCTTCGAATGCTTCAATTTGTCCTTTTAGCGTGGTTTGTTCATCGAGTAGCTTCAGTAAGGTGGCTTTATGGCTATCCTCATACAGACCTGCATCACCTAGCTTTTCTTCAATCTCACCTAGCTGCGCCATGAATTTTTCTAGTTGTTTTTCTTCGTTTTCGATTTTTTTACGGATGGGCGCGGTAAGTTTACGCTGTTCAGCGGATTTTTTGCGTTGTTCTTCTTTGGATAACGCATTGGGTACGTTAGACGTTTCACGTGAAACATCTGTTTTTTGGTGGGCTAATTTTTTGTCTTCGAGTTTTTTATTGTCGCTCGCTTGTTTGGCTTGCTGTTTACGGGTCTGTGATAACCACTGACTATAATAAGCGATGTCATTGTCAAAGATGTTACATTGCCCGTCATGCACCAAATATAGCTCATCGCAAACATTGGCTATCATTTCTCGGTCGTGTGATACCAGAATGACCGCCCCTTCAAATTCTTGCAAGGCCATGCTCAATGCTTGCCGCATCTCCAAATCTAGGTGGTTGGTCGGCTCGTCTAATACCAACACATTGGGACGCTGCCATACGATGAGCGCAAGGGTGAGTCTTGCCCGCTCACCGCCAGAGAACAACTTGCTTTTGGTATCAATGCGGTCACCGCGAAAGTCAAAACTCCCTAAAAACGCCCGTAAATCAGCGTCTGAAGTTTTGCCTGCGAGACGCTGCAGCATCAATATAGGTGATGCTTCTCCATCGAGGCTATCCATTTGGTGTTGGTTAAAATACCCCAGTACCAAACTATCTGCAGCTTTACGCGTCCCAGCCAAGATAGGCAACTCACCCACCAAGCCTTTAATGACCGTTGATTTGCCTGCGCCATTCATCCCTAGCAGACCGATGCGGCTGTCAGGGGTAATTTGTAGGCGAATATTCTCGATAAGTGGTACACCGTTGTAACCCACACTGGCATTGTCTAGCACCAATAATGGCGATGTTAATTGCACAGGGGATTTGAACCGAAACTGAAACGGGTTGTCCGCCATGATAGGCGCTAGCTCGGTCATCCGCTCCAGCTGTTTGACACGGGCTTGCGCTTGTTTGGCTTTAGAAGCTTTGGCTTTAAAACGGCGAATAAAATCTTCAAGGTGGGCGCGGGTTTCTTGCTGTTTTTCAAATTGTTGCTGCTGCTGGGCTAGGCGTTCACTACGGGTACGCACAAAGGTGCTGTAATTGCCTGTATAAAGGGTCATTTGTTGGTTTTCAATGTGCAAGATATTGCTCACTACATTATCCAAAAACGCTTGGTCATGCGAAATCATGAGTAACGTGCCGTCATAGGCTTTGAGCCATTCTTCAAGCCACAAAATGGCATCCAAATCCAAGTGATTGGTCGGCTCATCAAGCAACAATAAATCCGCACGGCTCATTAAGGTTTTGGCAAGGTTTAGGCGCATACGCCAGCCCCCTGAAAAACTACTCACAGGTTGGCTTTCTTGAGCAACATTAAACCCAAGTCCTGTCATGATTTGGGAGGCTTTTGCAGGGGTACTATAACCATGGATATCATCAAAGCGCGCGTGCACATGGGCAAGCTCATCTTCTGACAAGGTATCTGGATGGTTAATCTTATCTTGCAGCTCAAAGTATTCTTTGTCGCCACTGAGCACAAAATCTATCGCCGATTGGTCAGTGGTTTCAATCTCTTGCGCCATATGACCGATTTGCCAACTGTTTGGAACCGATAGACTGCCTGTGTCGAGTGCCAATTCGCCTTCGCCTTTTTGGGTCAATAGCGTCGCAAAAAAACTGGATTTACCTGTGCCATTGTTGCCTGTTAACCCGATTTTCCAACCTGGATGGATTTGCAAATTAACATCTTTAAATAATACCCGCCCATCACGGCGAATACTGGCATCTTTTAGTTCTATCATAATCGGCTCAAAACTCAAAAAATTTGACTAAAATTAAATGGGAAAAATTCTTGATAGTATAAAGCAAGCACCCCATAATAATAAAAAAGTTTTTATAAGGAATACCCCCGATGAGCGATACCGTAACTGATAGTATGGTTGATGGCATGACTTTAACCGATAATGCTGCTAAAAAAGTGCGTAACCTACGTGATTCAGAAGGCAATAACGACTTGATGCTGCGAGTATATGTGACGGGTGGTGGCTGTTCGGGTTTTTCGTATGGTTTTAATTTTGAAGAAAACTTGGGCGATGATGATGCTACCTTTAGTAACGATGATGTAGCATTGGTTGTTGATAGTTTGAGCTACCAATACCTACATGGCTCAACCATTGATTATGTGGAAGGATTAGAAGGCTCGCGTTTTACCGTCAACAATCCAAACGCCACCACGACTTGTGGTTGTGGTTCGTCATTTTCTATCTAGCTTTACTGGCTAATTTTACTGGGATTCTTTACCTAGTTCATTTGCATAATTAAAAGGCTTTAGCTTAAATATAGCCAGCAACTGTTAAGTTTAGCCTTTTAATTTTCATTCATCCTGTATTTGTTACCTTTGAACAAAATCATCTACATTTTTTCAGCGTTTATCAGATTTGATTTGTGTCGTTAGCCTTTATCCGTAATAATGATTTTATCAACAGCGTGATGACACTTAACCGTGTTATCATCAAGTACCCTAATATAGGTTGATATTAATTTATTGTTGTTAATTACTTAATGTTAAATGTTTTAATGATTTAAGTTTGTTAGCTAAGCAATTATTAATAAGCAATCTTTATTATTCATTTAATAATACCAAGGAGCTTATCATGGCTAAATTATCTTTAGACTCACTCAATAACATCGACGGTTTCATTGCAGCTGCATTGGTTGACAGCGAATCAGGTCTAGCACTTGCCTCAACCGGTAATGGTATCGACCTTGAAGTTGCAGCAGCGGGTAACACTGAAGTGGTACGTGCAAAACGTAAAACTGCTAAAGCATTAGGTCTTAACGACAAGATCGAAGATATCCTAATCACATTAAGTAAACAATATCACTTAATCCGTCCGCTAGTCCGTAATGAAAACCTATTTTTGTACCTAGTACTTGATCGCCAAAAATCAAACCTAGCTATGGCGCGTCATGAATTAAAAGGGTTTGAGACTGAATTAGATTTCTCTTAATGCTTTTTTGATTAAAAGTTTCAGGTAAAAATTATCACTTAATCAAATAATGGGATAGTTTTTATCATACCCACGGTATTTACTGTGGGTTTTTTACGTTTGGCGATTATTGCAATTGGTAATTTCGTCATCACGATATTTTGATAGTGTTTGCCTAAATTTGGTGGCATAATTTCACACAATTAAAAATAATATTAGGATAACTATGACTCAAGCGCCTCAAACTTGTACTTCTTTGCAGCTACCTACTTGGCTGACCGCTGAAAACATCCATGGCATGCTACGGGGTATCGAAAAAGAAGGCTTACGTATGAGCCCTGAGGGATATATCGCCACTACCCCACACCCTGCCAAGCTCGGCTCAAAACTCACTCACCCTTTTATTACTACTGACTACGCCGAAAGCTTGTTAGAGCTAATTACTGAGCCAAAAGCCACGGTGAAAGAAGCGCTTGATATGCTGCGTGATTTGCATATTGTGGTACAAAATGCTTTGACCGATGATGAGCTATTTTGGTCGATGTCGATGCCTTGTATGATTTCGGGCGATGAAGATATTTTGCTGGCCGACTATGGCACCTCAAACTCAGGTAGACTAAAAAACCTCTATCGTCACGGTCTAGGCATCCGCTATGGTCGCCGTATGCAGACCATTGCTGGATTGCATTATAATTTATCATTTGGTGATAATTTATTCACCGCTTGGCAACAGCAGTTAGGTGATACCCAGCCATTAACTGAATTTAAAAATGAAAAATACTTGGGTCTGATTCGTAACTTCAAACGTCTAAGTGGTATGGTGCTGTACTTGGTTGGTGCAAGTCCTGCCGTGTGCGCGTGTTTTTTAAAGGGTCGCGAGCATCCGCTACAGCCAATGAACGCATCAACTTACTATTTACCCAATGCTACCTCTCTGCGCATGGGCAAACTGGGTTATCAAAATAGTGTACAAGATGATTTAGATATCCGCTACAACAGTCTCGATGAATATGTCGCAGGTTTGCGTAATGCCATCCACACGCCGCATCCTAATTTTAGCGCGTTGGGACTCGATGACGACAACGGCTATCCCATTCAAATCAATGACCATATTTTGCAGATTGAAAACGAGTACTACAGCCCGATTCGACCCAAACAAATTACCCAACCTGGCGAAAACCCCAGTGATGCCTTAGCCAAGCGCGGTATCGCTTATGTGGAACTCCGAGCGATTGACTTAGATCCGTACAGCGAAATCGGTATCAGCTTAAATACCGCCTGTTTTATGGAAATTTTGGCATTGTACTGTCTATTGCTAGATAGTCCTGACTTATTGCCCGATGAAGATGCCCTACTTGCTCAAAACCAAGAAAAAATCGTCAATCAAGGGCGCGAGCCAAACTTAATGATTGATACAGTAGCTGGGCAAGTCGCATTTAAAGACTGGCTACTACAGCATCTGCTAGGTATGCGTAAGCTATCAGAACTCATGGATGTCACCTATGGTAGCAATGATTACCGCAATGCGTGGCAATCGATGATGGCAAAAGCGCAAAATCCAGACAATACCCTGTCAGCGCAAGTATTAGTCGATACCGAACGCTTTGATAGTAGCTGGCAGTTTGGTAAGTCACTGGCGCAAATGCATGCCAATCGCTTAAGACATCAAGGATTGGTCCCTGAGCAAATGACTTACTTTGAGCAGCTTGCCAAAAACTCTGTGCGTGAGCAAGCCGATATCGAGCAGAATGACACACAAGATTTTTATGCCTATGTGGGTCAATTTCGCTAGTTAGCAGGTGCTAGTAATCAGATATTGTTGGACTGATTATTTTTTAGGGTTAAATTTCTAAAATTCTAAGCGCTATGGTTTGGCTTATTCTTTTTCACTAAATTGTTTGATGGTTTTTTTATGCGTGATGCTTCATTGACCCACAGCTTGTTAAGTTATCGGGGACTGGCAGGACTATTGACGTTAGCCAGTATTATTGGCATGAGTTTCGCCTATTTTTATTTGCAAGGGGTGGTAAAATTAGACCCGTGTCCGCTGTGTATCTTTCAGCGAGTGGGTTTAATTGTGATGGGGATTTTTGCATTTATCGCCTTTTTACTCAATCCAAAACAAGCTTGGGCAAAGATTTTGTTGATGTTTGGCGCGCTGCTCGGCATTTTGTGGTCAATTGCTGTGGCGATTCGCCATGTATGGATTCAACACCTGCCACCTGACCAAGTCCCCTCATGTGGTCCTGGGCTAGACTATTGGATGGATACGCTGCCGATTGCTCAAGTGTTGAAAGAAGTATTTAAAGGTTCTGGCGAGTGTGCGGTGATTGACTGGACGTTTTTAGGCTTTAGTATCCCAGAATTATCACTGGGGTTTTTTAGCATTTTATTGATAATGATTATTTTGGCGATCCGTAAAAGCAATACTCGATAACACTATCGGTCGTGGTCTAAAACCATAAAAAAGGCGATAATCAATCGCCTTTTTTTATTAGCTTTTTTTAGTCGCTTTATTCCCATTCAATGGTCGCTGGTGGCTTACTTGAGATATCGTAGGTCACACGTGATACTTCTTTGATTTCATTCATGATGCGATTAGACACTGTTTCAATCAAATCATACGGCAAATGGGCAAAACGCGCTGTCATAAAGTCGATGGTTTCAACCGCCCGTAACGCAATCACCCACGCATAGCGGCGACCATCACCGACCACGCCCACTGATTTTACCGGTTGGAACACCGCAAACGCTTGTGCGGTTTTCTCATACCAACCAGATTTTTCCAACTCTTGCATAAAGATGGCATCGGCTTGACGCAAAATATCGGCATATTCTTTTTTCACTTCACCCAAGATACGCACGCCTAGACCTGGACCTGGGAAAGGATGACGATAAATCATTTTTTCAGGTAGCCCTAATGTCACACCGAGCTTACGCACTTCATCTTTAAACAAATCACGTAAGGGTTCAATAAGTTTGAACTGCAAATCGTCTGGCAAGCCACCGACATTGTGGTGCGACTTGATCACATGTGCTTTGCCTTGGTGACTTTTTGCCGATTCAATGACATCGGGGTAAATGGTACCTTGTGCCAAGAATTGAATGCCTTTGCCCTCACCCGACAGTTCACGTGCGGTATCTGCAAACACATCGATAAAGGTTTTACCAATGATTTTACGTTTGGCTTCTGGATCGCTAACGCCGGCTAATGCGGTCAAAAAACGTTCCTCAGCATCCACGCGAATGACTTTAACGCCCATGTTTTCAGCAAAGATTTGCATCACTTGGTCGCCTTCATGGAGCCGTAACAAACCATTATCAACAAACACACAAGTTAGCTGCTCGCCAATCGCTTTGTGAAGCAGTGCGGCTACCACCGAGCTATCTACGCCGCCCGAAAGTCCCAACAACACTTGCTCATCACCAATTTGTTCTTTTAACTGCGCCACACGCATCTCAATGATGTTATCCGGTGTCCACGCATTGGCACAGCCACAGATTTGGTGCACAAATCGGCTAATCAATGCTTCACCTTGCAGCGTATGGGTCACTTCTGGATGAAACTGCACCCCGTAATAATGCTTGCTTTCATTTGCCATCGCAGCAATTGGACAGCTTGGGGTTATCGCAGTTACTTCAAAGCCTGCAGGTAACTCAACAACTTTATCGCCATGACTCATCCAAACGTGTAATTTGTTGGGCTCATCTTCAATGCCTTTAAAAAAGCTATCTTGAGCGGTTTTTTCAATGATAGCAGCGCCAAACTCTTGGTGACTACTGGCTTCAATTTTGCCACCAAACTGATCTGCCATCGCTTGCATACCATAGCAAATGCCTAGTACCGGCACATTGATATCAAATACGGCGTCGTTAATTTTTGGGCTATTTTCTGCATACACGCTCTCTGGACCGCCCGATAAAATAACCCCTTTTGCACCAAAGTCGTGAATGCGCCGTGCTTCGATATCGTATGGGTACATTTCACAGAATACCCCTGCTTCACGCACGCGGCGCGCAATCAGTTGACTGTACTGTGAACCATAATCCAATACCAAGATACGGTCTTGTTTGATTGAGTTGTTGGATGTTGACATACAAGCCTCTTTAAATTTAGGTAAATAGCTTAACTGAACCGATGCTAACAGGTTTCAAAAATTTATGGGTATTGTACCAATTAACGGCTTTATTTGCTGATTTTTATAGAGTGAAAAATGGCTACATGAATGTTTTGAGTAAAAATTTTCCCTAAAAAATTTCTCTCATAAACGGTCTTTACCTACATTTTTTTGCATCACTTTCACCAATTGATTATCTTTGTTACACAAACATCATCTAAGAGGCTTTAGGTTTACCAAACTCTACGAAAAAATTGCTGATATTGCTACAGAGTAGACGCAAAAATTTATTATTATGAAACGGTAATAACCGAAAACGGTTTTACGAAAAATTGATTTTAATTTATGCATTTTAAGTTAACGTCACGTTTAATTGTTTTTCGACAATAAAAATAACAGCCATATTAAAAATTTTTTCTAAAAACTGGTATGGCTTGGATAAAAAAACTTCAAATGAGGATACAATCATGGTAGATAATATTAATAATTCAGACTTAAACCGCGACCCTATCACTGGTGAACCAGGTTCACATCCAATCGGTACTGCAGTAGGCGGTATGGGTGGTGCTGCTGCAGGTGCAGCCATCGGTGCGATCGGGGGCCCGTTAGGTATGTTAATTGGTGGCGCAATTGGTGCCATCGCTGGTGGTGCTGCAGGTCATGCCGCAGGTGAAGCGATTGACCCAACTATTGAAGATACTTATTGGAACGATACCTATACACAAACAACCTATTATAGAGATGGTTATGATTATACCACTGACTATCAACCAGCTTATGCCGTCGGTTATGCCAATCGTGCAAAATACCCAGCCGGTACAACGTTTGACAGTGTTGAATCAGACCTTGAACGTAGCTGGCATGAAGTAAAAGGGAATTCACGTCTTGCATGGGAAGATGCAAAAGAAGCCATTCGTGATGGTTGGGATAGAACAGATGCTCGTATTGCTGGTCAAGAATATTCACCACGTCTTCGTACAGTAGATGGCTATGCAGAAGGTGAAGAAAAAGGTCATCCTGTTGCTACGGGTACAGGTGCATTAGGTGGTGCCGCAGCTGGTGCAGCCGTTGGTTCAGTAGCCGGTCCTGTTGGTACCTTAGTGGGTGGCGCTATCGGCGCAGTAGCAGGTAGTGCTGCAGGTCATGAAGTTGGTGAAGCAGTCAATCCTACTACTGCTGAAGATGCTTACGAAAAACCTCATCCAGTTGCCAGTGGTTCTGGAGCACTAGGCGGTGCAGCAGCCGGTGCAGCCGTTGGTTCAGTAGCGGGTCCTGTCGGTACCTTAGTGGGTGGCGCGATTGGCGCTGTAGCTGGCGGGGCAGCAGGTCATGAAGTCGGTGAAGCAGTCAATCCAACTGAAGCAGGCGAACAACGTAAAGAAGCTAACCCTGTTGCCAGTGGTACAGGTATGGCAGCCGGTGCCGCTACAGGCGCAGCGATTGGTGCGGTAGGTGGTCCCGTAGGTTCAGTGGTGGGTGGTGCAATTGGTGCCGTAGCAGGTGCAGCCACAGGTAATGCCGTAGCAAATACGCTTGAAGGTAATACAGAAGAAGATACCTACTGGCGCAATAACTACAATACCACGACTTACTATACCCAAGGCTATGATTACGATACCGACTATCGCTCAGCGTATGATTATGGTTACCGTGCCCGTCATCATTTTAATACCGCTAATGAGTTTGAAAGTGTTGAAAATGACTTACGTAATGATTGGGAACAATTCAAAGGTAGTTCTCGTTTGACTTGGGACCAAGCTCGCCTAGCAGCCCGTGATGCCTGGTATCGTATTGAGCGTTAATCTTTCGATTAAGTTAGCTTAAAATGAAAAAGACTTTCATTAATTTGAAAGTCTTTTTTATTTGAACTGTTAAAATCCGAGACAAAAAAGCTGGTCTATTAAATTACCATTTTGATGCCAATACCGATTAATACTAGCCCACCAAAAATTTCAGCCTTACTTTCTAGCCACGTGCCTGATTGCTTGCCCATAAATACGCCGATAAAGCTAAAAATACCTGTTACCACGGCAATTACCGCACAGGATACATAAGGATTGACTGGGATTAAATTTAAGGTAAATCCAGCTGCCATTGCATCAATACTGGTTGCAATCGCTAAAGTAGTCATGGTTTTATGCGTGATGACAACATTGGCATCATTGGCGATATCTAAAGCAATATTGTGCGGGGTGGAATCTTGTGATGCAGCATCTTCATCATCGCCAGATAAGGCTTCATACAGCATTTTTCCACCAAGCCCCACCAAAATAATGCACGCTATCCAAGGCGCCCAATTTGCGATAAATCCTAAGATTGAACGTCCACCGAGATAACCAATCAAAGGCATTAAACCTTGAAAGACGCCAAAATATACGCCTGCCATGACCGCAATTTTGGTCGTATCTTGGCGGTGTTTGGCACCGAGTCCAATCGCTACAGCAAAGGCATCCATCGATAAGGCTATCGCTAGCAGTAATAAGGCAATCATGTGATATCTCTTCTAAAAATTCAAGCTGAAATAAAACCACCTTATTACAACATAAGGTGGTTTCCATTGTATTAAAACACGACCCTAAAATTGGGTTAAATATCTAAGTTAGTCACCGTTAACGCATTCTCCTCAATAAAGGCACGACGCGGTTCTACATCATCCCCCATCAGACACGAGAATAAATGATCAGCAGCAATCGCATCTTCAATGGTGACTTTTAGCATATGGCGATTTTCTGGATCCATCGTGGTTTCCCATAATTGATCAGCGTTCATCTCGCCCAACCCTTTATAACGCTGAATCGCTAAACCACGGCGCGCATCACTCATAATAAATTGCCATAGATAACCCATGTCTTTGATCGGCAGTTTTTTATCGCCTTTAGCGACATAAGCGGTATCTGATAACATGTCTTTCCATTGGCTGGTTAAGCGATGCAAACGGCTATACTCACCTGAACCAATAAATGCGGTATCTAATAAGTACGCGTGTGGCAACTGATGGATAAAAATCGTCACGCGCGGTAGATAATAGGTTTTTTGATGATCGCCTTCTTGTTTGCTAAAGGACTCTAATTCAATTTGTGGGTCTAATCCGTCTGCCGTCACTGCTAGATTCTGCGCTAACGCTTCTACCCAATTTCGCATTTGCGCTTCATCTTCAATCATCGGTATGCTAAGTTTGCTGGTGATTGCCAACGCATCCAATACGGCGCTTGGATATTTGATTTGCAAACGGTTTTTGATGGTCTGAGTTTGGTTATAATCATTGAGCAAGGTTTCTAGCGCTTGACCTGTGACCGCAGGCGTACCTTCACTCAAATGCAACTGGGTATCATCAATGGTTGACGACAATAAATAGGCCTTTAACGCTTCATCATCTTTGACATACAATTCTTGGCGACCTTTTTTCACTTTATACAGCGGTGGCTGCGCAATATAAATATGACCACGTTCTAATAGCTCTGGGGTTTGACGGAAAAAGAACGTCAGGAGCAAGGTGCGAATATGTGAACCATCCACGTCCGCATCGGTCATGATGATAATTTTGTGATAGCGTAATTTGTCAGGATTGTACTCATCAGGCCCGATGCCTGTACCCAATGCGGTAATCAAGGTACCCACTTCTTGCGACGATAGCATCTTATCAAAACGCGCACGTTCTACGTTTAGAATTTTACCTTTCAGCGGTAAAATCGCCTGCATCTTACGGTTACGCCCTTGTTTCGCAGAACCGCCTGCCGAGTCCCCTTCCACAATGTACAGCTCTGACATCGCAGGGTCTTTTTCTTGGCAATCAGCAAGTTTGCCGGGCAGACCTGCGATATCAAGTGTCGTTTTACGGCGAGTCATTTCACGAGCTTTACGCGCAGCTTCTCGAGCACGGGCGGCATCGATGATTTTACCAGCAATCCCTTTGGCCGCATTGGGATTTTCAAGCAAGTAAGCGCTAAACTTATCGTGCATGGCTGATTCAACCGCGGGTTTGACTTCACTCGATACCAGTTTGTCTTTGGTTTGGCTTGAGAATTTTGGGTCAGGTACTTTGACAGAAATAATCGCCGTTAGACCTTCCCGCGCATCGTCACCTGTTACCGCAACTTTTTCTTTTTTCATCAAGTTTTCGCTATCCATATAGCTATTTAGGCAGCGTGTTAATGCCGAACGAAAACCAGAAAGGTGGGTACCGCCATCTTTTTGCGGAATATTATTGGTAAAGCATAATACTTTTTCGTTGTAGCTATCTGTCCATTGCAATGCTACTTCGACGCTGATACCGTCATTTTCTTCACTGGTAAAATGAAACACCTCATTTAGCCCAGTTTTGCCCGCATTGATGTAATGGACGAACTCAGATAGACCGCCAACGTGTTCAAACTCATGGCGTTTGTCATCGCGCTCATCCGTCAATACGATGCGTACACCCGAGTTTAAAAACGACAATTCGCGTAAACGCTTGGCGAGAATTTCAAAATCAAAAATCGTGCCTGTAAAAATATCATCGCTTGGATAAAAACGCACTTGTGTGCCTGTTTGCTGGGTGGTTTCAAGCTGCTCGATAGGCGCTACAGGCTCACCATCAGCATACGTTTGGCTATAGTGGTAGCCATCACGCCAGATATCGAGCACCAGTTTTTTTGATAACGCATTAACCACTGACACACCAACACCGTGCAAACCACCTGAGACTTTATAACTGTTGTCGTCAAATTTACCGCCCGCATGCAGTACTGTCATGATAACCTGCGCGGCTGACACCCCTTCTTCTGGGTGAATATCGACAGGAATACCGCGTCCATTGTCTTTGACGCTGACCGATTCATCTTCGTGGATGATGATGTCAATTTGATCACAGTGACCCGCCAAGGCTTCATCAATGGCGTTATCCACCACTTCAAACACCATATGATGCAAACCTGTGCCATCGTCGGTATCGCCAATGTACATACCAGGGCGTACACGCACGGCTTCTAAGCCACGAAGTACGCGGATACTATCAGAACCATAGGCTTTACTTTCTTGTTGACTTGATTGGGTAATAGATTGTTGTGTCTGATCGGCTACATTCGCAGATGTATCAGTCATGATGACTCCATAAGTTTTGCATGGCAAAAACGTCAGAACATACTCGATTTTATGGTCAAAATCGTTGATTTTTTTCTTAGTTTTTTGGCGAAAAATAAAGGGTTTATTGTAGCAAATTTTAGGGGAAAAGTCACTGAATATCCCTGCTTATGAGAGGTAAAATAGTGATTTAGCTCAGCTAAAAAGAGAGAGTTTAAGTTACATCAGTTTGAAAAAATACTTAATCATCTAACGTTAGTCACCTAAAAATATTATTGGTTTTTATAGGTCATTTTGAATAGGTTGTGTTTCAAGCGGTAATTGTCTAACGCTTCCCTGTTCCACGTGAAACAGTTTTATATTATCGTGCCAAATCTTCTGAATATTCTCGACGATATCTTGGGTGAGACTAGTGATAAACAGCTGCGAATTCACTTGTTTTAAGCCAGTTAATAACAGCATAAGCGCGTCATTGTCCAATTCTGCTGTGATATCGTCTACCAATACCAAGGGTACTTTATCGACCTGATTGAGTAACGGCAACTGCGATAAGCGAAGCGCCATGACCAATAATTTTTTTTCACCCCGTGACAGCATATCGGTGGCAAGCAATGTCTGCTTGTGTTTATGCCCTGATCCATCAGTATGCACTAAATCTAGCACAACATTGATATCAGCCCGATGGCATCCCATACGCGTATAGCCAAGCTCAATGTCAGACGCCAAACGATTGGCTAAGGTAATGGCTAAGCCAGCTTCAGTATCAAACCCCGGTGTATAACGCAATCTTAATTTTTGGGCATACTGGGGTAAAAATTTTTGCACTTGCGCCAAAAAATAGGGCTGCCATTGTTCAATAATGTGGGCCCTTGCTTGGTGAATTTTTTCTGCATGTTGGCTTAGCTGGTAATCCCAAGCGGAGAGTTCTTGCTGTTGCAGGCTGGTTAATGAGGCGTTGCCAACATTTTGCTTTAATAAGCTGTTGCGTTGTTTTAGTAGACGCTGATAAGACAGCCAATTGGGGTGGAATGATTGTTCCACGTGAAACCCTAACCAATCTAGCATTTCACGCCTTGCTTGACTACCGTCTTCTAGTTGGGCAAGGCTCACAGGCTCAAGCAATAGGGTCGGTAGCAGCTGCGCAAGTGGGCTTTGGGTCACAAGCGACTGACCATTAAGTCTCAATTGCGTGGTAGCGTCTTGGGATTTGGCAATAGCGACGGTTTGGTCATGATTGAGCTTAGCAAAAACCGTCGTATCGCTAAAACCATGCTCAATATAATGCCTCGGTTGATGATGGCGAAAACTTTTGCCGCGCGATAATAAATAGATGCTTTCTAATAGCGACGTTTTTCCGCTGCCATTTTGACCCAAGAACACATTACAACTGCTAGGTTGTAATTCAATCGTGTGAAGATTGCGAAAATGATGAATAGCTAATTGAATAATTTGCATGATTTATCTAATTAACTACTCATCACTGGATTGAAAAAAATATGCCCGCTAACTAAATACGCATTGGCATAACCACAAATTCGTGTTTGCTGTCATTGACTTGTTGTACCAATACCGAAGCATTGGCTTGGCTCATATTAAAGTCAATTTCGCCTTGCAGTACATTAAGTACATCTAGTAAATAAGCCACATTGAATGATATCTCTAATGCCTCACCTTGATATTTAACCTCAAGCTGCTCACTGGCTTCATCTTGCTCAGCATTACTAGCACGCACCATCAAATTGTTATCACCTGAAAAATCAAAAATCACGCCACGCGATTTCTCGTTACTCAAAATAGCCACGCGGCGAAGCACGTTCGCCAGCTGCTCTTGGCTGATACGGGCAATTTTGTTGGTCAATGATGGCATAACGCGGCGATAATCAGGGAACTTACCATCAATCAAACGCGCGGTAAAAGCCACCATGATGGCATTTTTTAGCTGACCTGTGCTATCGACTTCCCCAAAGGGGAGTAAAACTTGTAAAAATTCACGACCCACATTGAGGGTGATTTTATTGTCTTGATTTGGTAGCATGCGTTTAAGCTCTGCTAACAAACGCTGTAATTCAAGTACGGCTTTTCTTGGTAAAATTGCAGCCAGTGCCACGTTATCATCACACGCTATCACTGTACGAGCCAATGCCAAGCGGTGACCATCGGTCGATACTGTCGCTAATTGCCGCTCTTTAACCTCAAACAGCATACCGGTGAGATAGTAACGCACGTCTTGCACTGCCATCGCAAAATGCGTTTTATCGAGCAAATCGACTAGGTCTTCACGGCCCAATTGAATAGGCGTGACTTGCTCGGGCTCACCCAATAGGGGAAAGTCTTGGGCAGGCAAGGTGCTGAGTTTAAAACGACTACTACCGCAGACAATTAAACACTGATTGTCGTTAGCGACAGTGATAGAGACCGGTAAACCGTCGGGCAATAATTTTACGATATCTTTGAATTTGTTGGCAGGAACGGTGATTTCACCCGGTTGTTTGCACGCCGATGCTGGCAAATTAAGGGTGGCTTGTAATTCAAGCTCCAAATCTGACGCTACCATCACCAATTGAGAGTCGGTTAACGCCAATTTCATATTTCCCAAAATCACCATGTTATGGCGTTTGTCAGCGGCTTTTGAAATTAAATTAATCGCTTGTAGTAACAAATCGCGAGAGATTACTAATTGCATGGCACCGCCTCAAATCAAAATAAATGGTTATAACAAATGGAAAAATTACAATCTATTATACGGGGTAATTAACTAAAAATCTTTTTAATCGAGTTAACAAAATACTAGGTCTGTAACATTAATTTTAATGAGCGATAATCCTTGTCAAACATCAGATCGCTGACACAAAGTTCTTGTACTTTCTCACAAGCGTGCATCACCGTGGTATGGTCACGACCACCAAATGATTGCCCAATTTCTGTAAAGCTGTTATTGGTTAGTTCACGGGCTAAACTCATAGCCACCTGACGCGGACGAGCGATATGACGTAGACGCTTTTTACCCATCAGGTCTTTGACCGATATATCATAAAACTCAGCAACGACTTTACGAATATTATCCATACTGACCGCTTGTACACGAATGGCAATCAAATCTTTTAACGCCATTTGTACCAATTCTAAATGGATAGGCTGATTGAGCAGACGGGAAATGGCTAAAACTTTGTTGAGCGCCCCTTCCAACTCTCGCACATTGGCGATGATATGCTGAGCGATAAAAATAGCGCACTCTTTTGGCAAATTCACCTCTTGCGCTTTGGATTTTTTTTGCAAAATTTGAATACGGGTTTCTAACTCTGGCGGCTCTAGCGCTACTGCTACTCCCCAAGCCAGACGTGACTTTAAGCGCTCGTCAAAATCAGTCAGTGCGCTCGGGTGTTTATCAGATGCCAAAATCACTTGTTTATTTTTGCTCATAAAATCATTGAGCAATAGCAAAAACTGCTCGCTACTTTTTTGCTTTCCCGCAATCACATGAATATCATCAATAATCAATAAATCGGCTTTTTTAATTTTATCTTTGAACTCATCGATTTTTTGTTTTCTTAATGAATTCACCAGCTGGTTAACAAACTTATCGGACGTGAAGTAATAAAAACTTTTGCCTTGTTTTAAAATCTCGTGGGCAATTGCTTGCATCAAATGGGTTTTTCCCAAACCTGTCGCGCCATAAATAAACAGCGGATTATTTTTTGATTGACCCAAATTGTTGGCAGTCTCTCGGCAAATACTATAAGCGATTTGATTGGATTTTGCGGTTACAAATTGGTCAAACGTAAAATGCGGATCGATATACTGAAAAGAGCGTTGCTGCTCATTTTTTACCAGCGTCACTTTTTGCTCACCAAGCTCTTGTGTACCGACAGCGTCAGTGATTGCGTTACCTTTATCAATTTGAATCTGCACATGAATTGGTAGGGTTGGCTCAAGCTGGTGTAAAATCGTTTGAATTTGACTTAAATGATTTTTTTCAACATAGCTGGCAAAGTATTGATTAGGTACATTAACGACCATCGTGTTGTCATGCATTGAGGCGGATAATGGGCGAATCCACATGGTAAAAATATTATCAGGTACTTGATATTTTAATTCGTCAACGCACTTAAGCCATAATGCATCCGCCATAACTTCACTTTCCTAATTCAAGCATCTTCAAAATTGGTGTAATGTATCATAAAACCGCTATTTTACAAATAAAATTATTGTGGATAATAATGTGGATATAATTGTTGATAAGTTAAAAATGGAAGTTAATAACAAACTATCAACTATTTATATACAGGTTTATCAACATTATAAATAATTGTTTTTTATTATCATTTTACTATATATCCACTGAAATAGATGTGCTTAATAATAATAAATAATACTTATTTAATATATAATAATAAAAAAATTTTTTGTGGATAACTTTTTACTAAGTTGTATTTGTTATACAAAAATTTTATTTTAGATAAGCAAAATAATTGGTTGTACCAGTAATTTTAAGAAAGAAATTAATCGGTAAGCTTAGTTATCCTTGACCTATTGGTTAAAATTAAGGATAATACGAGATTAACTGTTTTGAAATTTTGTATTTTAACCGCTATCGGTTAAATGTCACGTAAATTTAGCCAAGGTGAATCGCATGAAACGCACTTTCCAACCAAGCGTAATCAAACGTAAACGTACTCACGGTTTCCGTGCTCGTATGGCTACTAAAAATGGCCGTCAAGTTTTAGCTCGTCGTCGTGCTAAAGGCCGTCATCGTTTAACGGTGTAATGTCTATTTTGTTAACTTGATTTAATGTTGATATTAAAACAGGTTATAGTAAAAAGCGATATACTTCTTATATCGCTTTTTTTATTGTTGTACTAATCGTTATGCTAGAAGTCCGTTCGTAACTAAGGATTAGCATACTCCCCTACTCTATTATTTCAGCCTGTTTTTACCCTATCTATAAAATATTTATAGCTTTGGCTTTTATTTTAATGGTGCTTTGGTATTGATTTGGACTTATCCTCATGACGGCAGACAAACCTTTTAAATTTGATAAATCACAGCGGCTGCTAACGCCTAAAGATTTTAAAGCGATGTCGGGTCGCCATACCAAAACTGGTGAAAATCAGTCACAGCCTGTTGTGATGTTTAAAATTCATCAGCCTAACTTATTGTTCTTTGTCAAAGTGGTTTTAGCCGATACCCAAAGACAAGCTGCAGTAAATCGGTTGGGTCTTGCGATCACTAAAAAGAAAGTCAAACGTGCCCATGAGCGTAATCGTATTAAGCGATTAACGCGAGAGCATTTTCGGTTGCATCAGCACCAGCTAAATGGTCAAGTTGATATTTTGTTAACTATCAAGCAGTTTTCCGATGACATGCCAAATGAAGCAATTGCGCAGCAATTAGCGATGGGCTTTAACTTAATCAACGATAAGATTAGAAAGTTGAAACGGAGTTAATTTTTTGGGCAGTTCGTAATATCTTTACTCAAATGAAGGTGATAAAAAATCTGGTCTTAATCCATGGATAAATTATTAGCAAAATTTTTGCTGGGTATGATTATATTTTATCAGCGTTTGATTAGCCCATGGTTGGCACCTCGTTGCCGGTTTTATCCAACGTGCTCTAGCTATGGTTTAGAGGCGGTAAGATTGCATGGGGGGTACCGGGGTGGGATATTGACAGTCAAGCGTATCGCGCGCTGCCATCCTTGGGGTGGGCATGGGATTGATTTTGTCCCTAAGCCATTATATCGCTACCGCTATCATTATATTAACACACGCCCGTCTTACTTTTTTGTATATGCTTACCACTATCATTAATTGATGTAGATAATTAAATTATAAAAATTTGTCGCCAGTCTCAAATAGCGTAATCGAGTCAACTATTTATAGAATATCTTTTTTAACTTTTTTTTAGTAGAATGTCTTCTATTTTTTAATTGTTTTTCCTTTATTAGCAACTAGTGATTTCAAGCAATATCATTAGATAGGGTAGCTATATATGCAAAAAATTTTACGGACATTGATTATTATCGCAATGTTGATTACGGGTTATTTGCTGATTCTGGCATGGCGGGATGATTATACCAATGTAAATAAACCCGTTGCGATAACCCCAACAACCACAGCCGTGAGTAGCAATGATGTGCCAGTGGCGGGGGCTTCAGGTACGCCAACGGGCGATATTCCCACGGCAACAGCAACCACATCAACCGCCGCTCCCACTACCCAGCAAACGGGCGCACAGCTCATTAGCGTGATGACGGACAAATATGATCTTCGTATTAATCCAGTCGGTGGCGATGTGGTATACGCGGCGCTTCGAGAGCATACCCAGACATTAGATAGTAAACAGCCGTTTGTACTTCTTGAAGAAAATAGTAATCGCGTATATGTGGCTCAGTCAGGGTTAATTGGTGCCAATGGTATTGATAATAGCAATGGCCGTGCTACTTTTACCGCGCCTAGTAACCAATTTGTCATGCAGCCTAACCAAGCCGAATTGGTCGTGCCTTTAACTTATCAAAAAGATGGCGTAACCGTCATCAAATCCTATAAGTTTACCAAAGGTCAATATCCTATCAATGTCAGCTACAACATCACCAATAACGGCACGCAGCCTTGGCAAGGACAAATGTATGCGCAGTTAAAACGTGATAATAGCGAAGACCCAGGTAAAGGTGACAAAGGCGCAATTAGCCTATCGACTTACCTAGGCGGTGCATGGGGTACACCAGATCAGCCTTATAACAAACTCAAGTTTGGTAATTTTAATGAGGGTTTAAAAGCCAGCAGTGATAAAGGCTGGATTGGCATGGTACAGCATTATTTTGTCACCGCTTGGATGCCAAAGGATTACACAGCAAATTTTTATAGCCGTGAAGCTGGCAAAGATCACATTATCGGGTTCACCAGTAACCCTGTGTCAGTCGCTCCCAACAAACAAGTGACGTTAACGTCTGCCCTGTATGCAGGTCCAAAAATTCAAACCAACTTAAAACCTTTGGCAGAGGGGTTAGATAAAACTGTTGATTACGGTATCTTATGGCCGATTTCAAAAGTCCTATTTTGGATTTTGGATAATGTACATAAAGTCTTGGGTAACTGGGGTTGGTCAATTATTGCACTCACTTTATTGGTAAAAATCGCGTTAA
This sequence comes from Moraxella sp. CTOTU47616, assembly GCF_032017465.1. Lineage (NCBI taxonomy): Bacteria > Pseudomonadati > Pseudomonadota > Gammaproteobacteria > Moraxellales > Moraxellaceae > Moraxella > Moraxella sp. CTOTU47616. The sequence continues at coordinate 104,431 of NZ_DALZPU010000007.1, read as the reverse complement.
TGCCTATCGCCAATAAAAGCTATCACTCGATGGCAAAAATGCGCGCAGTGGCACCACGATTACAAGCCTTAAAAGAAGAATATGGTGATGACCGTATGCGTATGTCACAAGAGATGATGCGCATCTACAAAGAAGAAAAAGTCAATCCGATGGCAGGTTGTTTACCTGTATTGCTGCAAATGCCGATTTTCTTGGCGTTGTATTGGGTACTGGTCGAATCGGTCCAATTACGCCATGCCCCTTGGATTGGTTGGATTCGTGACTTATCATCCATGGATCCATTGTTTATCTTGCCACTCATTATGGGCGCGGCGATGTTTTTCCAGCAGATGCTAAACCCACAGCCGCAAGATCCTATGCAAGCCCGTGTGATGAAATTTATGCCGATTATTTTCACCGTGTTTATGCTATTCTTCCCAGCGGGTCTAGTGCTGTATTGGACGGTCAACAACTTGTTTAGTATGGCGCAGCAATACTTTATCAATAAAAAAGTTGAGCGTGAGCAAGCAGCAAAAGCGGCAGCACGTAACGTGGTGTAAATCCATCAATCAGTAAGTTATCCACCCTTTAAACCGTTGTTTAAAGGGTTTTTTATTGGCAAAAAATAATCATGTTGTAATCAGTGAGTGGATGTTAAAATATCAGTATTAAGTCAATGCTGACTACCCGAAATGTTAGATTGTAAAAAATTATGTTAAATAACTCTCAGACAGCGCTTACTTCAACCATTGCCGCCATTGCAACTCCAATGGGTCGTGGTGGAGTTGGTGTGATACGCCTATCAGGTTCAAACAGTTACCAAATTGCCTTGGCGTTGACAGGTCGTCAAGCTTTCAAACCGCGATTTGCCTATTTTTGCCGATTTTATGATAGTGATGATACGGTGATTGATGAGGGATTGGTGTTATATTTCCCTGCCCCCCATTCTTTTACAGGTGAAGATGTGATTGAGTTGCAAGGTCACGGTGGTATGATTTTGCAGCAGCAACTTTTGACCCGTGTATTTGAATTGGGTGCAAATCAAGCGGTAGCCGGCGAGTTTTCGGCGCGGGCTTTTGATAATGATAAGCTTGATTTGGTACAAGCAGAAGCGATTGCTGATGCCATTGATGCCACCAGTGTGGCTGCCGCAAAAAGTGCCATGCGCTCGTTGACTGGTGAGTTTTCACAAAAAATTAATGCGCTGCTTGAGCAGTTAATTCAGCTACGGCTGTATGTTGAAGCCGCTATTGATTTCCCCGATGAAGAAGGGGTTGATTTTTTGGCAGATGAGCATATCGCCAAGCAATTACGCCAAGTTTGTGAGCAATTAAACAATGTGTTAGCCACTGCCAAACAAGGGCAGCTGCTGCGAGATGGTGTCTCAGTTGTGATTGCAGGGCGACCCAATGCGGGAAAATCTAGCTTGCTCAATCGGCTTGCAGGGCAAGAGCGGGCCATTGTGACCGATATTGCCGGGACAACCCGTGATATCCTACAAGAAACCATTGTGTTAAATGGTCTAACGCTAAATTTGACCGATACCGCTGGGCTGCGCCAAACCGATGATATTGTCGAACAGGCAGGCATTGAGCGAGCACGACAAGCCATCACCCAAGCTGATTTACTGCTTATGGTGTATGATGCACACCGTGAGCATGAGCCGTTACGATTGGCGAGCGAATTATTTGGTAGCCTACCCAATGCCAATTCGATATTAATGATTGCCAACAAAATTGATTTATCCGACAATCATCAAAATTTGCCCAAGCAACTTTCATCACAAGAGCAGATTTATCACCCCGTCTATGTGTCTTGTAAATATGGTACAGGGCTTGAAGAATTGGTCAATCAAATCTGTGATAAAGTCGGTTTTCATCCCCCTGAAAATAGCTTAATTGCACGAACCCGCCATCTTGATGCGCTGCGCCGTACCCAAATGGCGCTACGAGAAGCCGATGAGCAATTGCATTTGTTTCATGCGGGTGAATTGGTGGCGGAAAGCCTACGCCAAGCGCAGATTAGCCTCAACGAAATCACTGGTGAATTTACCGCCGATGATTTATTGGGTAAGATTTTTGGCAGTTTTTGTATTGGCAAATAAATTAAAAGCTTTAAACTTAGCTAGGAAATCGCATGCACTGTCCATTTTGTAATGCTGAAGATACCAAAGTCATTGATTCAAGACTCGCGGCAGAAGGTGCGCAGGTACGTCGTCGTCGTCAGTGTACCGCGTGCCAAGAGCGATTTACTACCTTTGAAATCATTGAGGCAGTAATGCCCCGTATCATCAAATCCAATGGTCGTATCGAGCCGTATGATGGACAAAAACTGCGTCGCTCAGTGCAGCTACCGTTACAAAAACGTCCGATATCGACCGACAACATTGAAGCCATGATTAGCCGCATTGAAAAACAGCTCAGACAGCTCGGTGAGCGTGAGGTGCCAAGTAAAATTTTAGGTGAAATCGTCATGAAAGAGCTGAGCCAAATTGACGATGTTGCCTACGTTCGATTTGCTAGCGTGTATCGTGATTTTCAAGATATTGAAGCGTTTAAACACATGGTGTCAAACCTCACCACTGACGCCAATAAACAAGAAATCAATCAACGTATCGAAGATTTGACTCACCCACACAAGCTCAAACATCTACAATCCTAAGTTTTATTATGACGGCAACTTTATCACCTGCTGAGCGCTATCAGCACCAATACTACATGTCACGCGCCATTGAGTTGGCTAAAAAAGGACGTTTCACCACCCGTCCCAATCCTAATGTCGGCTGTGTCATTGTCAAAGATAATCAAGTCATTGGCGAAGGTTTTCACTATCAAGCAGGACAACCTCACGCCGAAGTGTTTGCCCTTCGCCAAGCGTATGAGCATGATGCTAAGCAATTGCAGGGCGCAACAGCATATGTCACGCTTGAGCCTTGTAGCCATCATGGACGTACTCCGCCCTGTGCGGATGCGCTAATCAAAGCGGGTATCAGCCGTGTCGTGATTGCTGTTGTCGATCCTAATCCTAAAGTCGATGGTGGCGGTATTGCCAAACTGCAGCAGGCGGGTATCGAAGTCATTACCGGTATTTGTAAGCAAGCGGCTTATCAATTAAATGAAGGGTTTTTTAAAGTCATGCGTGGCGGCTTGCCTTTTGTGCGCTTAAAGATAGCGACAAGTCTGGATGGACGCACCGCGATGGCAAATGGCGAGTCAAAATGGATAACCAGTGACCAATCACGCGAGGATGTACAGCGTTTACGAGCGCAGGCAGGGGCAATTATTACGGGGAGCGAAACCATCCTACAAGACCATTCTGCGCTAAATATCCGTAGTCAGCAATTAGGGGTAAATTTAGACGACATACACCAGCCGTTATTGGTAGTGCTTGACCGCCGTCAACGTATCAAAATGACGGATGTATGGTATCAAAGTCAAATCAACAAGCGTCCCGTTTTGCTTATCCAAGACGCAACTATAAGCTTAACCCAACTACTTACCAGTCTAAAAGATAACTACCAAATCAATGATGTGTTGGTTGAAGCGGGTGCGACGGTCGCTGCTAGTTTCTTACAACATGGTTTGGTAGATGAGTTAATCGTGTATCAAGCGCCATGCATTTTGGGTAGCAGTGCTAAGCCCATGATTAACTTTACGGCACAGCATATGCACCAACAAATGGTCGCTTCACTCGTTTCACATGAAACAATTGGCAGTGATATCAAACTAATATATCGCTTTGATAAGTAAATCCACACAATCGGTTAGGTAAATCTTGCACAAAAAACCAGTCAAACTGGTATATTGTTTGCTTTTTAAAACTTATCCACATTATTAGCTAGAGTTAATGACCACATTAAAATTGCAATTTTCTTGTGGATAAGTGTTTCACATGAAACAATAATTAGAGTTAAATTTTACTGTAATACTAGACTATAAGCGGTGTTTCACATGAAACATCATACGAAATATCCATTATTTATTATACTCATCATCAGTGGATAAGTACATAAATAAGGTGATAAGTAGTCTACGATGGTAAGTTATCCACCAAAAGCTACTCTATCATTTTAATTTTTTGAACACTTGATGCTCGATTTGAATTAGAGTTACTCATTAATTATAATTTAATTATTCTAAATAATATTTTATGTTTGTGATAGTTGTAAAAGTACATTAAAATGCATTGATATCATAAATAACTAGGATAAACAATGTTCACAGGTATTATTGAAGCCACTGGAAAAATCGTTGCGATTACGCCAACACAGGGTGATGTACGCTTAAAAGTTCAATCTGATTATTTGGACTTTGCTGATGTCAAATTGGGTGACTCGATTGCAAGTAACGGGATTTGTCTCACTGTTATAGAACAAGGTAAAGACTGGTACGCCGTTGATGTTTCACGTGAAACACTCAATAAAACAGCGATGCAACAATGGCAAGTTGGCGATGTATTAAACCTTGAAAAAGCCATGTTGCCTACTACACGATTTGGCGGACACATTGTCACCGGTCATGTTGATACCACGGGTACGGTTAAACTTATAAAAAATGATTCGCGCTCGATTTATATAGAGATTGAGATTCCAAGCGAGTTTACCAAATATGTCGCTACCAAGGGTTCTGTAACGATCGATGGTATTAGCCTGACCAGTAATTTGGTGGAAGGTAATGTGATTAGTTTAAATATCATCCCGCATACAGCGCACGTCACCAACATAGCCAGACATTGGAAAGTGGCAACAAAAGTTAACATCGAGGTGGATGTGGTAGCCAGATATTTAGAAAAACTTCTTGTGTCAACACCAGACACCATGTCAAATTCTAATCATGAAGGCATTACCTTAAATTTCCTACAACAAAATGGATTTAGCAAATAACACCGATATATCCCCTGCCAAACTTTTAGCTGAACAAAAATTGTCAAATTTGGGGGTTTAGGGACTAAACAGGGTGTGATTACTGTAACGGCTACAAAGGTCGCCCGTTAAGGGATATTGGTGGCTAAATGATATTGGTAGTTAAAAATAACAAATAGCCAGTTGCTAATCGCAAAGCATAAATTTGTCAGCAATTGACGAAAAATTTTGAGTATGGTGAAAAATTGAACTTCTTTTTTCTCGAAAAAAGTGTAACAATAACTCAATCAAATCAATCTGTCATGATACATATTGAAACGTGAGGTTAAGGTTATAGGGAGTTTAAATGGACATGCTGCTATCAAATAATTTCTTCAACCGTGCTATTATGTTAACATTGTTAGCGACTTTATTAACCGCTTGTGGCGGCGGGGGAAGCGGTAACAGCGATAGCTCATTAACCCCATCATCAACCACTTCCCCAACCCCTATTCCTAACTCTACAACTAATAGCACAGTAGAATTGGCTGCGATAAAGTTGTTGAATGAAAATCGCAGTCAGTGTGGCTTTGGTAGTCTAACAGCCAATCAGAATCTTAACCTTACAGCAATGAATCATGCTAGCTATATGGCATCGGTAACTGAAACAAATAAACAGCCATTTGCAAGTCATGAAGAGCGAGTTGAAACGGGTTTATTAGATACAGGGATTACCAACCCCTATTATTCAGGTATTGATTTAGCCACTAGACTAAATCCCTCTACCTTGGGTAAAAAAGCAGTTAGCACTCATTACGATTATCAAGCGCAAGGTGAGAATATTTCGTTATCAAACTTCTCCACTAAGGATAGTAGTTATACGATAGATGACACTGCCAAAGTCGAAGCCATGTTATATCATTTATTTGCTGCACCTTATCACCTGCGCAGTTTAGTTTATCCGCAATTTACTGAGGTAGGATTAAGCTATCAATTAGTCAAATGGACCGCCAATAATGAAATTAATCATACAAGTCTATTAGAAATCGTATCTGCGTTACCTTTCAGCCAAAAATATATAGAAAATACCAAGCTTTTGAATTTCCCTTGTGATGGGGTTACTACTGACTATGAACTCAGAGATGAAACCCCGAACCCATTTGGTACAACCCGAGATTTAAAAGACCATCCGACTGGACAACCTGTATATGTGTTAGCACCTTTTGATAAAACTATCGCTGAGGCGACAGCCGCAATAACGCAAAATGGTACGTCGATAGGCATGATACATACGCTCACAAGCCTCTCTGACCCCAATAAACTATTAAGTAAAAATGAAGTCATCTTCATCCCAGATTTACCGCTTAAACCCAATACTGGCTACCAAGTCAGTTACCAACTGGTTTATAATGATGGGCAAAAAACCACCAACCAATTTACTTTTAAAACTCGACCCTCATAACGTTTTACTTCAAACAAAAAAAGACCAAGTTAACCTGGTCTTTTTTATTGTCTCAGACCATGTAATGATTGATGGCTTCGATGAGTTTTTGCTTGTTGATGGGTTTGGTCAAAAAACTGTCCATCCCCGCTTCTAAACAGATATTCTTATCATCATCAGAATCATTGGCGGTTAAGGCAACAATCGGCACACTATCTTTATTGAGGCGAATAATACGCGTCGCTTCAATACCATCTAGAATTGGCATGCGACAGTCCATCAACACAAGGCCGATTTGCTGACGATTTTCACTGAGTAACTTAACTGCTTGCTCGCCATCGGATGCTACAAGATAGCGATAACCCAAGGCTTCCAAATGCTTTTTGGCAATTTTTTGATTAACCGGGTTGTCTTCTGCTATCAATATCAATTTTTGGCTAGAAGAATGCGCATCGTTTGGGCTCTCAAGATTGGTGTGGCCCTCATCAACCACTTGAATTGGTCCATCCAATAACAGATTAGGGTTATTAACGGGGGGCGTTACGGATGCTACGTTAACGCTAGAATTAGAGGGATTGGGGTACTGCTGCAAAAATTGCTTAAAGGCCAGTTGTACGGGCAGATGGGTATTGGTTTTTTCTTTTTTGATTTTTAACGCATATAGATGATTCACCTCAGCAATCAACAGGCTTAAAGACGCAGGTTTTTGCAAATACCCATCAAATTGTAATTGCAGCTCGGGTGGCAGAGTTTTAGGTGATTCAATACTTAAAATAATTTTAATCGCATCATTATAAAAATGAATATTATCTAATAAGTGGTTATTGGCTTTGAGTGCTGCATCATCAATCACAAAGACAGGAACCAAGCCTTGCAAATTAAGGTTATTAATCGTATTGATAACGGTTTCATCAATAGTTGTGAAGATATGGTGCGATAATTCCACATAACTTAAAACTTTATTCGCTCGCTCAAAGATAGAAAATGGCGAGATAAGAATGAGTGTTACCCTTAAATTCCTGGTTTTATGTTGGTAAACAGGTTGCAGACTAAACTTTGGAATCGGTAAAAATAGTTGGAATTCGCTGCCTTGACCAAATTGACTTTCTAAATGAATAAAGCCACCCAATAAATGTGAAAAACTATTGGAAATAGCTAAACCAAGTCCTGTACCGCCAAACTGCCGACTAATGGAATCATTGGCTTGTTCAAAGTAGGAAAATAATTTTTGTTGGTCTTTTTCGCTAATACCTAAACCGGTATCTTTTACCGTTATTTTTAACCAATCTTTGCTGACAGTCATATTTTGGCTGGTTTTAGCCGCGATTAATGGGTGACGGCTATCGGTTTTATCAACCGTGATAGCCACGTAGCCCTCTTTGGTAAATTTTACCGCATTGGTCAATAAGTTTAAAATAATTTGCCGTAATTTGCCTTCATCACAATCAATAAAACGTGGGGTAAATGGGTCCACAAAAATATACAGACTAATTTTTTGACGTCGGGCGTTACCAACCATCAGTCCAGTGGTTTGGCGTAGTAACTGCAAGAGATCAATAGACGTGACATTGGTTTGTAGCCTGCCTGCGTCTAATTTGGCCACATCAAGCATATCATTGAGCAGTTGAATCATGGTCTGGCTAGATTGTTGCAGGGTTGCGATGGTTTCTTGTTGCTCGCTATTAAACTGCGCTTTATCTTCAGCAAGTAAATCTATCATGCCGACTAGACCACTAAGTGGAGTACGCAATTCATGCCCCACTACCGCCCACATTTTATTAAAATTGGTTAGTTTATCAGTAGTAAATTTATCCTCGACCCACGCTTTTTGCAGCTTATCGTGATAATCGGTGGTATCTTGTAAGCCACAGCTATAACCTTGTAGTTGACCGAAACGGTTATAATACGGGGTAATGCGTAAATCAAAATACAGATTTCGCTGTAGATTGGTCACGGGTAAGGTCGCATAAGTCTGAATATTCTCGAGCGAATTTAGTAACTGCTGCGTGGTTTTATTGGCACCGGTGATAAAGTCACTGAGAATATACATCGACCCCGGTTGAAACGGGGTATAAAACACTTGTGAAAATTTATGATTAAAGTACACAATCCGACCATTTCTGCTCATGATAAATAGCAAAATTGGTGAAGTATCAATCAAAATATTTTGTCGATAGGTTAACTCGCGAACCTTATCATAATATTGCCCCATCTTATAAGCATGACGATTAAACAGCTGAGATAAATAGCGTAATTCAGGGTGGTCACGAAACTCATGAAGCTTGGCAGGCTGATAACCTTGACTAATTTGCAATTGCAAATTTTGGGCATTATCGAGAAATTTATCCCAAACATCATAAACTTTTCGCAGCTGAATCATCATATATAAAAATAGGCAAAGCCCTAGTAGCAGCGGCAGCAAATAGATAGGGTTGGCAAAATTACGCCAAAGCGGGAAGTATTGTACTTTAACATATAAGCGGTAACCCGCTGCCAGATTCTGCCAAACTTCAAAGCCACGAGCATCATAAAATATTTTATTGCTTTGTTTGTTAGATAGCGTCCAATTGGGTAAGGGGACAGAAAAATCGTCATGGTTGTTTTTGACAACGGTAGTAGCACCCGTCGGCTCAACGATAATCAACTGATAATTTTTAATCACCGCATGGTGATCTAAAGTGACTTGGCTCCAATCGTACTCATGATGGCTAATTTTATGATTGAGTTTATCAACCAGCTCAACGAGGCAACTTTCACCGAGCTGCTGTTGCTGCTGCAACGCATAAAAACCTAGCAACCCATAACCTGCCACTATCAGTATCAGTTCGATAGCCACTAAGGTTACGATGAGTCGCCGAGCTGCCGGGCGATTGTAGAGAGAAAACTGGTTTGACACAGCGTGATATACCCAATAAAGAAAACGGTCAATGAAGGTAAAAGAAAAAAACCCATCATCACAATGCTAGATTTAAGTATTGTGCCAATTCATATTATAATAGCAGAAATTTATTGTATTTAAGACGAAATTTATCATGTCTCAAACCCCGCTTAGGGTCGTATTTGCTGGTACGCCCGAATTTGCTAAAGTCGCCTTACAAGCGCTCATCAGTCACCAAAAAGCCCTTAATATTGACGTTGTGGCAGTCTATACACAACCTGACCGCAAATCTGGTCGTGGGCAAAAAATTAGTGCATCGCCCGTCAAAGCACTTGCCTTGGCAAATAACATTGCGGTAGAACAACCTGAAAGCTTTAGCTTAAAATCAGCCAATGGGAGTGTTTCACGTGAAACACTCAAAAACTATCGACCCGATATCATGGTGGTGGCGGCCTATGGGTTGATTTTACCGCTTGGCGTGCTACATACCCCAAAATTTGGCTGTATCAATATTCATGGCTCATTATTGCCACGCTGGCGCGGTGCAGCGCCCATTCAGCGTGCGATTTTAGCAGGTGACGACACTACAGGTATTACCATTATGCAAATGGCGCAGGGACTAGATACGGGCGATATGCTGTATAAAATAGAATGCCCCATCACTGACACAGATACCACCCAACTATTGCATGATAAATTAGCCAAATTAGGCGGTGAAGCCATTGTGACGGTGCTGTCTGATTTAGAAAACTATCAACAAAAAGCCGAAAAACAAGACGACGCTTTAGCTAATTATGCCGAGAAAATCACCACGGCAGAGGGTGAAATTAACTGGCAAAATGATGCTATCAGTATTCAACGTCAAATCCGGGCGTTAAATGCCTTTACCTATCTTGATGAAAATAAAAACCCCAATCAGCGTATTAAAATAATAGAAGCAGCGCCCATTAAACTCGACCAACAAACCCATGAACCTGCAGGTAAAATCGTCAGTGTGGGTCGTAACGCGATTTTGGTTGCCTGTGGCAAAAACGCGACCAACCACCAACATCAGGGTGCACAACATTTGATTAATATCACCCAAATGCAGTGGCCAGGTGGTAAGCCGTTAACCGCTGAGCAAATTGCCAATGGAGATAAACTCAAAGATGGTGATATTTTTCACTCATAACCAATTAGGCACATCATGATCCAATTACATTCTCAGCTCAATACTCGCGCCAAAGTTGTCGCCACCCTCGAGCGTATCCAACAAGGTGAGTCATTGGCTAGCTTGCTTGACCCACTACTAAACCAAGTGAGCGAAAAAGACAAAGGCTTTGCCCATGAATTATTGCTTGGCACACTGCGTCAATGGTGGGCACTCGCTCGTATTGGTGAAAGCTTGATTGAGCATGAAGTCACTGATAAAGGCGTATGGGCAGCACTCAATATCGGACTGTACCAACTGCTGTATATGGACACGCCAGATTACGCGGCGATTGGTGAAACGGTCGAAGCAGTCAAACAACTGGATAAAGGTTACGGTGCTGGACTTATCAATGCCATACTGCGAAAGGTGCAAAAAAACCCTACCAAATTTGCCAAGAAAATTGAGAAAAACCACAGTCTACCTAATTGGCTTGCCAAGCAGCTCAAACAGGATTGGGGTGAATACTATGCCGAGCTTGGACAAGCGCTTCGCCAAGCTGCGCCCATATTCTTACGCGTCAATCGCAAATTTTGTAGTGTAGAGGATTATGCCGATATATTAACTCAACAAGGCATCGGTTTTGCCCTAGTGTCCATTGGCTTTGAGAAAGTACAAACCATTCAACTCACTGATTCTATAAGAATCACCGATTTGCCTAAATTTGCCGAAGGATGGGTCAGTGTGCAAGACAAACATGCCCAGTTATCAGCACATATTTTGGCAAGCCTCGCCTTGGATAAATCTTTGACGGTACTAGATGCTTGTACTGCACCTGGGGGTAAACTGGCGCATTTATTGGAGCTTGAGCAGTCAAAAACGTTTCACGTGAAACATCAAAATATCGCGTATGTAATCGCTTTGGACAACGATGAAAAACGTTTACAACGGGTAAGCCAAAACCTTGAGCGTTTGCAGTTAAACCAAGACAATGTACAATTGGTATGTGAGGATGCCACAACGTTTCAAGCAGATACCCAATTTGATATGATAGTGCTTGATGCACCTTGTACCGCAACGGGGGTGATTCGCCGCCATCCTGATATCGGATTGCTACGTACTGAAGAAGATGTAGGGCAAACTGCCGCGTTACAAGCCAATATTTTAGCAAACTGTTGGCATAATTTAGCCGATAATGGTTATCTACTCTATATCACTTGCTCGATGTTAAAAGCAGAGAATGAAAACCAATTACAAGCGTTTTTAGCCACACACAAAGCGGCGCAAATCGTGGATTTTAGCCTTAATTTATCCAACCAAATCAAACGGGACATCGGTTATCAATGCTTGCCGCTTCATCAAAACGATGGCGATGGCTTTTATTATGCCTTACTGCAAAAACTTGGGTAAAAAATTGGCATTCATTGCAATGCTAGGTTTATGCTAAACTGCATCAAATTGATTAAATGGATGGAAAGATGAACTATATCAGCACGCGTGGCAAAACAGCCCCTATGCAATTTAGTGATGTGTTACTGATGGGACTTGCCCCAGACGGCGGCTTAATGCTACCTGAAGAATACCCACAGATTGATGAAGTAACCCTCACCCAATGGCGCACTTTAAGCTACCCTGAGCTTGCCTTTGAAATCATGCAATTATTTGCCACCGATATTCCAAAACATGATTTAAAAACACTGATTGAGAAAACTTACACCGTACAAGCATTTGGCAATCCTGATATTACCCCTGTTCGTACACTCAAAGATGGCATCAAAATCATCGAGTTATCAAATGGTCCAACACTGGCATTTAAAGACATCGCCATGCAGTTTTTGGGCAATGCTTTTGAATATGTGTTAAAGAAAAAAAATGAGCGTCTGACTATCATCGGTGCGACATCAGGCGATACAGGCTCGGCTGCTGAATATGCGCTGCGTGGCAAAGACAATATCGAAGTGTTTATGATGTCGCCACATGGCAAAATGAGTGAGTTCCAGCGCGCACAAATGTATAGCCTCGATGACAAAAATATCCATAACATCGCCATCAAAGGTATGTTCGATGACTGCCAGGATATCGTAAAAGCCTTGCAGCAAGATGCTGAGTTTAAAGCCAAATACAGCCTTGGGACTGTCAACTCTATTAACTGGGGTCGTATCCTCGCGCAAATCGTCTACTATTTTAAAGGTTACTTTGCCAGCACCACCGACAATAGCGAAAAGGTCAGTTTCTGCGTGCCATCGGGTAACTTTGGTAATATCTGCGCGGGACATATTGCCCGTGAAATGGGATTACCCATCGAGCGTTTAATCGTTGCCACCAACGAAAACGACGTTCTGCACGACTTTTTTACTACTGGCAAATATAGCCCGCGTACCGCCGACAAGACTTATGTGACCTCAAGCCCATCGATGGATATTTCAAAAGCGTCGAATTTTGAGCGTTTTGTGTACTTGCTCGCTGAGAAAAATGGCAAAAAAATTAATACGCTTTGGCAGGATGTCAACGCAGGGAAAGGCTTTGATATGTCGGATTTGATGGCAAACATCAATGGCAAATATGGTTTTGCATCGGGAAAATCAACCCATGCCGACCGTATCGCCACGATAAAACAAGTGTATGCCGAAGACAACCAGCTCATTGACCCGCACACCGCTGATGGGATAAAAGTGGCACGTGAAGTACGCAAAAAGGGTGAAGTCATTGTCTGCGCCGAAACCGCCTTGCCAGCCAAATTTGCCGAGACCATCACCGAAGCTGTCGGTCAACTTGACATTCCCCGTCCCAAGCATACCGATAATATCGAAAGCTTGGCGCAGTATGTGACTGTGCTTGATAATGATGCAAATTTGGTGCGTGCGCAAATTGAACAGTTTGTGGTAGCCAAATAATGCCTATCTAATAAATTGGCTAATAAATTGAATTAAATAAAAGCCTTTTAATTTTCTAGTTAAAAGGCTTTTTTGCATTATTTTTCTCTTTTGCCTTACTGTTTATGGACAAATTTGCGCAGTATCGCTTTGACTTCATCCGTCTTCAGACGGTTACTAAAGTGAATGTTTTCTTGTTGGATACGCGCTAGGATTTCTGTGGCATTACGCATCAAGTCTTTAGTTTGTCGTACCGATGACACCGATTTTTTGGCAAGTATTTCTGCTTTTTGGCGCGCCGTGTTTAGTACCTCATCGCTACTAGCAAAAGCTTGGTTGGCTAAACCCAATTCAACTGCCTGTATACCTGTGATTTTTTCACCCATCACAAACACCTCAAAGGCACGCTGATAACCAATTTTTTGCGTCAGTAAAAGGGTCGAACCTGCTTCTGGTACCAACGATAAATCCACAAATGGGGCTAATAATTTAGCGTTTTCTACGATATACACCAAATCACAATGAAGTAGTAGCGTCAAGCCAATGCCAACGCCTGAGCCTGTCACCGCTGCTACGATGGGTTTGGGATAGTCACCCAGAAATTGCACAAAATCTAACGCATTAAGCTTGGCATCGTCATTTTCTGCTTTGTTTAAAAAATCGACAAGATCATTGCCTGCGGTAAAAAAATCACCGGTTGACGTAAACAAAATCACTCGAATATTATCGTCACTTTTTGCCTGTTCCATCGCGGTTTGTACGGCTTGGTACATGGCATTGGTTAGGGCATTTTTTTTATCAGCTCGATTAAGTTGGATTTCTAAAACGCCATTTTGCGTTTGAAAATTGACAAGTTGTTCCATGAAAGCGTTTACCTTAGTATCTCATTAGTGTCTAATAGGGGTCTAGTAGGTATCTGGTGCTAAAAACCAAGTCAACAATATAGCATTATTCTAAGCGGAGATTCCAAACTTAGTAAGACAATGAGGGCAAAAAAATTAAACTGAAAAAAATTAAAGCCAAAATGCCAAGTGTTAGATGCTATGAGTTAGATGCCAAGCGTTCAGAAAATTTTAGCCAATAAAAAAGGCATTTAAATTAAATGCCTTTTTTAAATAGATATTCTAAATTGATTGCATAGTTAACTAATACAGTATTAACCAATACGGCGTTTACCAGTGGCTAACTCATAGACGAATAGCACAATAATAGCACCAATGACTGAGAAAATTAGACCAGTAAAGCCACCATTGGCATTCATACCTAGCATACCTGCTAAGAAACCGCCTACTAACGCACCAATGATACCCAATACAATAGTAAGAATCCAGCCCATTGCGTCCGCACCTGGCTTGATAGCACGGGCGATAACACCAACGATAAGACCCATGATAATCATATAAATAAAGCTCATTTTAACACTCCTAATTTTTTAACCTGTGTAATTTTTAACTTATTTTTTTACCTAATCGATTGGCAGGCGTTACAGCGCTAAATTGTTATATTTATGGTTTTAACTAATAACTGCCTCTCTGATGACTGTTATTTTATAGACAAGCTACCCGCAGTTAAAATGTTGGTTTGTTAATTATGTAAGTTCTCTTTGAAGTATTAAGAGGATTTTTTATTTAATGTAATGCTATGTCAGTAGAGACGATTAAATGTAAGTTCCGTTATCTGGATTCGATTTCTTGATAAAGCGCAGCGTATTGTTGGGTGAGTTTATGTTTAGCGTCCAAATAAATTAGCGGTAAGCTTTGATGGTGGGACTGTTTCATGATAATTGAAGGGCTAAGTTTGGTCTCATACACAGGATAGCCTTCATTGACCAACGTTTGTACCACTTCTTTGGGTAAATTGGCGCGTGGGTCAAACTGATTGACGATGATACCTTCAATTAACAAGTCACTATTATGGTCCTGGCGCGTCTCTAAGATGTTTTGCACCAAGGTTTGCAGCGCGCGTTTGGAGAAAATATCACAATCAAACGGGACGATGACACGATCAGCCGCGATCAATGCCGACAAAGTAAAAAAGTTAAACGCCGGTGGTGTATCAATGTACACCCGATCAAACTGCTGACTTAAAAGGTTTAAGCCGTCTTTTAATTTATAAATTTTATGTTTGCTTTCAAGGGGCTGCAAAATATCGGCAAGCATGGGACTGGCTGGAATCACTGATAAATTATCAAATCGGGTGGTGTGAATACAGTGCTCCAACCCTTGATTGCGACTACCCGTCATACCGCCAAACGGAAATGCAAACATCATCGGCATGGGGCTAGACGTCGCTTGCAGGGTTTGCGAAAAGAAATTTTCAATATTGGGTTCTGTGATATGCGCGGGATGAATGTCTGTGGCCGCATCGCCGATGATATATTGGGTAGCGTTGCACTGTGGGTCAAGGTCGATAAGTAAGGTACGCAAACCTTGATGGGCGCTCATCGCGGCAAGATTGACAGCAATGCTGGATTTACCAACACCGCCTTTTTGATTAAAAATGACTCGGGTAAGCATTGTGTAACCTAATATTTGTACAAGTAATCATGAGTATGCTAAAAAATCACGATTTTTGCTAGCAAATTTACAAGGTTAGAACAGTTAGGCTTGCTGCAGTGCCTTCACCAGTCGACCATGAATGCCTTCAAAGCCGCCATTTGACATCACAATCACTGCATCGTCATCGCCAATGTGCGCTGCAATATGCTCAATAATCGCATCGGTCGATGTCATCACTTGTTGGTTGGCAGCATTGCCAATCGCATCGGCAACTGACCAATCTAGATTGGCAGGTTGATACCAGATGACTTGGTCGGCGATACTCGCTGATGGCGCAAGCAAACCTTGGTGGGTACCGAGTTTCATGGTGTTTGAACGCGGTTCAATCACCGCCCAGATTTTACGGTTTGGGTTATCCGCGAAACGTTTTTTGGCGCCATCAAGCGTGGTTTCAATGGCGGTCGGGTGGTGGGCAAAGTCGTCATAAACTTCTATATGTTTGCCGTGGTTATCGATTGTGCCGACCAGTTCCATACGGCGTTTGATACCCGCAAAATTGGATAAGGCTTCACAGGCTTGTGCAACCGATACGCCAACATTGTAGGCTGCCGCAATTGCCACTAAACCATTATTGACGCTATGTAGACCGCTCATCTGCCAATTGACTTGTCCTTTGTGACCATCAAACATGACTTCGTATTGGCTTCCGTCTTGTTTCACTAGCTTGGCTTGCCAATCGGCATGGGGATTAGTGCTAGCAATCGCTGTCCGCCAAATCGGTGTCCAACAGCCTTTTTTAAGGGTTTCTTCCAAGCTTTCGGTATTTGCTGGCATGATGATTTTGCCATGTGACGGTATCATGCGTATCATGTGATGAAACTGGGTTTGGATGGCGGCAAGGTTTGGGAAGATATCGGCGTGGTCGTATTCAAGGTTGTTTAAAATTGCGGTGGTTGGGCGATAGTGGACAAACTTGGAGCGTTTATCAAAAAAAGCACTGTCATATTCATCCGCTTCGATGACAAAGTAACCTTCATGATCCGCAGTTTTATCACTCCCCAAATAACTACTGTGGGCAAACGCTTGTTGTAGGCGTTCATCTTGGGTATCAACAAGTGGCACGCCACCAATCAAAAAGCCGGCATCAATGCCTGCATAGTGTAAAATCCATGCCAGCATCGTGGTAGTGGTGGTTTTGCCATGCGTGCCTGCGACGGCTAATACATGACGGTATTGCAATACCTGCTCTGCCAAAAACTGCGGACCTGAGGTATAAGCAATACGCTCATTGAGCATATATTCAACCGCCTCTATGCCGCGCTTCATGGCATTGCCGACAATCACCAAATCAGGTGCAGGTTGTAAATGACTAGCAGCGTACCCTTGCATAATCTCAACACCCGCATTTTCAAGCTGGGTGGACATTGGTGGATAGACATTGGCGTCTGAGCCTGTCACGGTATGTCCAAGGTCACGCGCAAGCAGCGCCAACGAACCCATGAAGGTACCACAAATACCAAGAATATGAATGTGCATAAGTTTGCCTTAGGTCAAATACGCATTAGCGGCTAACCAAAGCCGCTAAACCTTGCTAAAAATTAACAATTTTAAAGGACAAATTAGGCTTTGTCAGCTATTAAATCCAGTTGTAGGTTAACTTGCTCGCAAACACCCATGTCTAGTTTTCGGCAACCCACCGTGCCAAAACCGTGCCAAAGAGGTACAGAAAAATAGTTTTACAAATTACTATGACAGTGCTAAGTTACTATAAATTCACCAAAATAGTGTTTTTGCACTATTTTTATGAAGTTAAAGCATTGAGGAGTGGTATGAAAAGCAGTGAGTTATTAAGCATTTTAAAGCAGTGTCATAGCAATGAGCCAGAGTTTATCCAAGCGGTCGAAGAATTCTGGGAAGATATCGCAGCGGTTTATGACCAATCCACTGTTTATCAACACCTTAATCTATTTGACCGCTTAACCAACCCTGACCGTGTTATTCAATTTCGTATCAACTGGGAAGATGACCAAGGCAATGTTCAAGTCAACCGCGGTTGGCGTGTGCAATTTAACAATGCATTAGGCCCTTACAAAGGCGGTATCCGTTTTCATCCCAGTGTGAATCTTTCGGTACTAAAATTTTTAGGGTTTGAACAAATCTTTAAAAACGCATTGACCGGTCTGCCTATGGGTGGGGGTAAAGGCGGTTCAGACTTTGACCCAAAAGGTAAATCAGACGCTGAAATTCGCCGATTTTGCTATGCCTTTATGCGCGAATTAGCGCCTTATATTGGTGCAGATATAGACGTACCTGCGGGTGATATCGGTGTCGGTGGCCGCGAAATTAATTATATGTTTGCCATGTATAAGACGCTTAATCGTGAGTTTACGGGGGTATTAACCGGTAAGACGGTGGGACAAGGTGGTAGCTTGATTCGTACCGAGGCAACGGGGTTTGGTCTGGTTTATTTTTTACAAAATATGCTAGAAGCCCATCATGATGGCTTGATGGCTAAGACTGCTCTAATCTCAGGTGCGGGCAATGTATCGCTACATGCCGCACAAAAATGTATTGAGCTTGGCGCACAGGTACTGACATTATCAGACTCAAAAGGTACCTTATATCTCAAGCATGGCTTTACCTTAGAGCAAATTGAAGCGCTCAAAACTTATAAAGCGCAAGACAAACGTTTAAAAGACTTCGTCGGCACCAGTGATGACGCAGAATGGATCGACGGTAGCCGTCCATGGCATATCAAAGCCGATATTGCCCTACCTTGCGCCACCCAAAACGAAATCAACGGGCAAGATGCGCAAAATCTGGTCAATCATGGCGTTAAATACGTGGCAGAAGGTGCCAACATGCCCAGTGATGCCGATGCCATCGCCATCTTCCAAAGTAATGGCGTCATCTATGCGCCGGGAAAAGCCTCGAATGCCGGTGGGGTCGCGGTGTCAGGTCTTGAGATGTCACAAAACTCGGTACGTCAATACGCAACCTTTGCGGTGCTTGATGAGCAATTAAAAACCATCATGAAAAATATCCATGACGATTGTTTTAACCATGGTAAGCAAGCGGATGGGAGCATTGATTATAAAAAAGGCGCCAACCTAGCAGGTTTTAACAAGATTGCTAAAGCCATGGTGAATTACGGCATTTTATAATGTTAAAAAACCCCTCATTAACTTTAATAAATAAAAAGCTCCCTCATTGTGAGGGAGTTTTTTATTGAAGCAATAGCAATCAGTCAGCACAAGCCTGAAAAAATTTAAAGCTGGTGCTAGGCAGCCAATTCACATTGAGTTTTTTGTTTTGTAATTGCACAAAGCCCACATGTCCACCATGCTGGCTATACAGTAAGCGCACACAAGGTGACACATCGGCTTGGGTGGCAAGAATGCCCAAAAATGGGTCATCTTTGGCAGTGATAATCAGCGTAGGTTTAGTGATGTTTTTGAGTACAGGTAGGGCAGACGCTTGGATGTAATAATTCGCCCCTGTACCAAAACCATGGCGCGGCGCGGTATATAACTCATCAAACTCGTCAATCATCTTGATATTTTTTAATGCGTTGATTAGTGCTGGCTCATCGACCTTTTTTAAGGCTTTTTGCAATAAAGGATTGAGCAAATAAGGCGTATACACCCGTTTGGCGACAAAACGATGCATGGCTTTTGCCGAAGTCGTCAAATCGACAGGCGCAGAAATCACCACCGCTGCTTCACAGGCAGCTGCATCGCCTTGCTCACCCATATAACGAGCCAGCATATTGGCGCCGAGCGACACGCCACTGGCTACAATTTGGGTATAACCGTACTGAGTTTTTAGCAGGTCAAACATATGCACCGCTTCGGCAGTATCACCCGCGTTATAGTCCAATTCTGAGGTATTATCCACCCCGCCGCAGCCGCGAAAATGGACGATAACCGCATCATACCCCAATCGGTGCGCTTGGTGGGCAAAGGCAATGGCATAATGGCTATCACTGCTGCCTTCAAGCCCATGAAACATCACCGCCAATGGCTTATCAAGGTTTGGCTGATTATCGGTATTGGCAAATACAAAGTCATAAGCCACTTGGGTGGTACCGGTACGGTCAGGGTGAAGGTGTCGCTGATAGTTAGGTTTTGGCAGTTTGATAAACTTGGGTAAAATGGTTTGAACGTGGGGGTTGGCTAAGAAAAACGGGGTGCGAAATGGCGTTAGGGGTAGTTGATGAATATTCATAATATGCCTAGTGATTGTTATGATTTTTGACTATTTTACGGCTTTTTGACAGTTTTTTCATGGCGACTTGTGAAGTAAGTTTGGGGTGTTGTGTAGGGTTTTTGAGGACAATTTTGCTAGGCTATCACTTTTACGCTGCTGCTGTGGTTATTCACTGGCTTTCACAGTCCCGTAAAAGCCGATTTTTTCGCTGAGTGCTTGAACTGACTTTTGCGCAAGCTCCACTGTCAAAACGACATTTTTACCATAATCAACCTTTAAAATCGTGGCATTAAAGCCGTCTAATGTATGTCTGACAAAGGACTCATTGGCAAAATCGGTTTCAATCATTATCACGCTTAACGGCACAAACGCGTGCAAATTCATGTTATCAACCACGGCTTGTGCGGTGCTACTATAGGCACGTGTCAGCCCACCTGCACCAAGTTTGATACCGCCAAAGTAACGCACCACAATGGCCACGCAGTTACCAATTCCCTTGTGTTGTAACACGTTTAAAATCGGCTTGCCTGCCGTACCACTGGGCTCACCATCGTCATCAAAACCTGCCGAGGTGGTGTTGTGCGGGTCGCCAATGATATAGCCATAGCAGACATGGCGCGCATCGGGATATTGGTTGCGTAATTGTTCCACGTGAAACATTAATTGCTCGCGGCTATCAATGGCAAAGCCAAAGCCCAAAAATTGGCTTTTTTTAATCTCAAGTGTGGCAGTACATGGCGCGCTAAGCGTGTAATAGGTCATGGTTAATCTATGTTACAATAAGCAAAACAAGCACTAGGATAACAAAAAAATGCGTTTAGACAAATTTTTAAGCAAAGCCACTGAGCTATCGCGCAAAGACTGCAAAAAAATCTTGCACGCAGGCGAAGTCACTGTCAATGGCGAGGTGGTCAAAGATTCAAGCCTACATATCGATGAAGTGGATGACGATATCGAATGGGCAGGTGAGCCGTTATCGGTTGCGATGGGCAATCGCTACTTACTGTTATATAAGCCAGAAGGCTTTGAGTGCACCCTAAAGCCAAAAGAGTGGCCGATTGTCACAGACTTGATTGATGTACCCCAGCTAGGTAGCTTGCGGATTGCAGGGCGACTCGATGTCGACACCACGGGTGCGCTGCTACTTAGCGATGATGGTGGCTTTTTGCACCGCGTCACCAGCCCCAAACATCATGTGGCAAAAGTGTATGAGTTGACGCTTGCCGAGCCAATGACTGAAGCACAACAGGCATTTGCTATCCAAGAATTGGCAAAAGGCATCATGCTTGAAGATGAGTATGATAAAACTAAACCCGCTGAGTTAAGTTTTTCTGATGCTACTCATGCCAAGCTGGTACTCACGGAAGGCAAATACCACCAAGTCAAGCGCATGATGGGCTACTTTGGCAATAAAGTCATTGAGTTACACCGTGCCAGCATCGGTAACATTACCTTAGCAGGATTAGAAAAAGGTGAAAGCCGATTTTTGACCGCTGAAGAAATTGACCAGTTTTAAGCATTTAGCGGCAGTGTCACACCCACGATTTTCCAATGAATAAGCCCTTGGCGCTGCAAGCGGAGCGTTAAGGGGTAGCCACGCACCTGTCCGCTGACTTCAAAACAGTTAACACCACAATAGTGTGTGGTCGGTTGGGTCTGTGACGTTGCTGTGGTGGCGTTGGGATTAGGCGATTGTAGTTGTTGTTTGATTTTTTGATTAAGCTCAGCTGAATTGCGCGCTAAAATCAAGTCTTTGATATCAATCTTATCCATCGCTACCGCCACCAACCCTCCTAGCAGTTTGACGTTTGTTTTGAGCGGCTCGCTAGTCGCTTGTCCTGTCAGCGCATACTGTACGCCCTCTGGCGTGACGGTATTATCCACGGCTTGATTGACCATTTTATTCACTAGGTCATCAGGGTTTAGCGTGATATTGAGCATCTGCAAAATAGGGGATTTTGCCACATGATTGGCTTTTTCCACCAATACAGGGGTTAGCTGTGATTTAATACTTTGCTGCAGTTGCGTAAATTCAATCGCTCCACTGATAGTGTCTGCTTGTTGTGCATCATAGGCTTTTTTCAGTTGGTACATTGCCCAATAAGGGGAGGCAAATACCCATGCGACGACAATCAGTGCCAGGATGATTAGCAAAGATAATACTTTTTTCATAAATGACTATCAGGGTTAGAGTTTGCTAATTAGTTTAAAACAACGGGCTAGGCTATTGCGTATTTTTCTTGCAAAAAAAGGAAAATATTTTTGCGCTGATAGCCGATTATTTGCTTGATTATTTGACAGAAATCGCCACTATATTGCATATTTTTAAATTTTAGTCTTTCACAGGTTTGGCAGCTGTTAAACGTTGCTACTGGTCGAACCCACTCTTCCGTACTGTCAACACTATGCTGCCAAAGGAGTTACTATGTCAAAACGCGATTTTTATGAAGTATTAGGGGTAGATAAAACCGCTAATGAACAAGAAATCAAAATAGCCTACCGCAAACTTGCGATGAAATATCATCCAGACCGTAATCCTGATGACCCTGCCGCCGAAGAAAAATTCAAAGAAGCCTCGATGGCATACGAAGTGCTAAGTGATGACAGCAAACGTTCAGCGTATGACCGTATGGGGCATGCCGCGTTTGAGAATGGCATGGGCGGTGGCGGCTTTGGCGGTGGAAACTTCCAAGACATTTTTGGCGATATTTTTGGCGGCATGGGCGGCGGTCGTGGTGGCAGCGCGGGCGGCTTCCAAGACATTTTTGGCGACATTTTTGGGGGGCGCACAGGGGGTGGACGTAGCAGACGTGGTTCAGATTTACGCTATATGCTTGATTTGACGCTTGAAGAAGCGGTACAAGGGACAAAAAAAGAAATTACCTTTACCGCACCTGCCCCTTGTGAAACTTGTGATGGTAAGGGCGCCAAAGACAGCAGCGATATCGTGACCTGCGCAACTTGTGGTGGTGCGGGTGTGGTACGTATGCAGCAAGGCTTTTTTGCTGTGCAACAAACCTGCCCCAACTGTGGCGGCTCAGGTAAACAAATCAAGAATCCTTGCAATGACTGTTATGGTTCGGGTGTTAAAGAAAAATCACGCACCCTTGAAGTCACTATTCCTGCTGGTATCGACAATGGCGATCGGGTACGTTTAACGGGCGAAGGTGAAGCGATTACAGGCGGCGAAAGCGGTGACTTGTATGTTGAAATCCGTGTGGCACAGCACCCTATTTTTACCCGTGAAGGCGCTGATTTATACATGGATGTGCCAATCAGCTTTGCGGATGCAGCCTTAGGTCGTGAGGTGGAAGTACCAACGCTTGAAGGACGTATCAATTTACGCATTCCCGAAGGTACCCAAAGCCATAAAGTATTCCGTATCAAAGGCAAAGGCGTTACCCCCGTGCGCACGACGATGAAAGGTGACTTGTTATGCCGTGTGGTGGTAGAGACACCGACCAATCTCAACAATGAACAAAAAGAGCTACTTCGTCAGCTACAATCATCCATGGGTGATCATCAACAATCGCCCCAGAAAAAATCTTTCTTTGATAAACTCAAAGAAGATGTCAAAGACTTGTTTGACTAGGTTTTATTGGTTTATAGTGTTTGATAGATGTTTCACGTGAAACATCGGACCCTTGTAATGATTGCAAGGGTTTTTTTGTATAAGGCAATATTGAGCTAAGCTAGGATTCAGCGAGACAAGCTGTTATGATTTGAACTTAGAAAGTTATACTAGAAAATCAGGCTAGAAAATCAGATTAGCAAGTTACACTAGGTAATTGGGCGAGATAAAGGATAAGCAAATGGTAAAAATCGGGGTCATAGGCGCAGGTGGGCGCATGGGACGTATGCTGATTCAAGCAGTGGCACAAAATCCACAAACTACCCTTGCAGGGGCGATAGAGCGTCAAGGCTCAAGCTTGTTGGGCGTGGATGCGGGCGAGCTAGTTAATCTCGACAAAACTAATGTCGCTTTGGTCGATGACTTGGCAGGGGTCATTCATGATATTGATGTACTCATAGATTTTAGCTTGCCTGAGTCGACTGCCAAAAACTTACAGCTTTGTGCTGATCAAGGCGTCAATATGGTCATTGGGACAACAGGCCTAAATGATGAGCAAAACGCCATCTTAAAACAGGCAAGTGAAAAAATCGCCATCGTGTATGCAGGCAACTACTCAACTGGGGTGAATTTAACCCTTAAACTGCTTGAAATGGCTGCCAAAGCATTTGGCGACAGCGCCGATGTCGAAGTCATCGAAGCCCATCATAAACACAAAATTGATGCGCCATCGGGCACCGCTTATATGATGGCTGAAGCGGTTGCCAAAGGACGCGGTCAAAACCTAAAAGACGTGGCGATTTATGGCCGCGAAGGTCAAACTGGGGCGCGCAAAGCAGGCGAGATTGGTATCCATGCCATTCGTGGTGGCGAGATTGTCGGCGACCATACCGTGATGTTTATCGCCGATGGCGAGATAGTTGAAATCACCCATAAAGCCCGTGAGCGCATGACCTTTGCCGCAGGGGCGGTGCGTGCTGCGGTGTGGGTCAATGAGCAGCAAACAGGACAGTTTGATATGCAAGATGTGCTTGGGTTAAAGGAGTAATTTATTATCCTTAAGGATAATTGATATTTTCAAGTTATGAATTAAATTTAAGGATAATAAATGAAACTTATTATCCTTAGTTAATTTTAATTAGAAGAGATTTGTCTAAATTTTTAGTATTAACAACTTTTATTTGGTGTCTCACCATACCTTTTAGTTTTCTGCTAATTATTTCTAATTCGTAAGGATCTTGGCTGTTTTTCAATACTATCAAAAAAGAGTAACTTAAATCATTGCTAAAATTAATTTTTCTACAATATCTTTCGATAATCGCTATGGAACCAAACCACTTATTCTTAAATTCGGATATTACTTCACTCCATATTTTTGTATGAACAAAATCTTTTGCTTTGTCCTTATTTTTTAATATCATTTGAACATAGGTTAAATCTTCATTATCGAAGTCTTTAGTAGCTTTCATACAATCTTTATAGTCGGATGATAAATCACTTAATTCTATAATTTGCGCATTATTATTTATTTCATCTAATAAAAAATAATCAGCTTGCTTAAAATCGCTAGGAGAGAATCCAACTAAAGAGCATAGACCTTCATTTACTGTAATATTAGACCCAATCTTTTTCCCACTATCAATTTTATATGCTTGATATATTGATGATTCAGGTTGTACTTCATTCTTACCTAAAGCATGGCAAATTGGCTCTTTAACGATTTCAAGGTCAATCACAACGCATAACCTCTAAATAATAAGTCTTCATATGGTTCTAATAATTTCATACGAGCTTGTTCAATGCTGCTCAAATCAGACTCTTCCATGTTCAATAAAGACCCATTATCTTGGAAATATGATATTGATAAAAAATTATTTTCTAATTTTCTTTCCTTGGTAATGATATCAAATGCTTTTAACATATCAGCACTGTGAGTTGTAGTAATAACATATACACCATTTTCTGCAAGGCTAATTAAAACATCTGCTAAGATTACTTGCCATTCAGGATGCAAATTAGACTCAGGTTCATCTATAAATACAAATGAACCCTTAGTGATGATACCTTTTTCAAGCAAGGCATGAATCATGCCTAAATTAGTCATACCAAAAGAAATTAAATTTTTTGTGATTGTTCTTGATGAATTATTATCAATAAAGCTAACTTTCCCATCATTAAATTTGAATTTACCTTTCAAAGTATCTTCAAGCTTTTTAATTAAATCTGGAAAATGCTTTTCAGTTGGTTCAGTATATTCATTATTCAGAAGAGTATCGAGTTCATAAAAATACTCAGGAACACCACTTAGGACTCTATTACTAAAAGGATAAGTAATTCTTTGCCCTCTTTTTCTATCAATTAATGCCTCTCTCACACGCCAATAAGCTGGAGACTCAAAGAAAACAACTTGACTTAATGAAAATACATCTTTCATTAATTTACTTTTGAAATTCAGTTCTAATTCAGTTTTATCATCAAAAAGTGTATAAGTTAAAAAATTGCTGATTTGAACTTTTGCAAAAGATTTATCAAAGGAAATTAATTCCGAGGAATTTGAAATTTGGAAGTTTAAGTTCAAGTCTTTATCAATACTCTCTTTGATAAAATCAGTGTAGGCATTCTCACTTCCCAAAATCATTTCATTAATACGTTCAGCTCTGAATTTCAAAGTATCTAAAATCTTTGAAACTGTTTCTGAAGATTTTCGTGCTGACTCATTTAATCTTTTTTCGATAATACTAATTTTATTCTGAAAATCTTTGATTTTTTTACTAAGTTCTTTTGATGAGCTAAAAAAACCCTCCAATTCAAAGTCAGATAATTCAAAAATATTATCTTGAAGGGAATTTGATATAATTCTCAAATCATTAATTTCATTAGTGTCCCTTTTACCTTTGTAAGGAATTTCACTTTCTAAAAAATCTAGAAGGCTATCTAACATTCTTAAATCTTTTAGTACAGTTGGTTTAAAAAGATTTTGATTGAGAATATTAATAATAGAATACAGTGTTTTAGTAAAAAAGCTTTTACCACTTGCATTACTACCAGTGATAATGGTGAGAGGCTTTACAAAGATTGTAGAATCACTAATCTTGCCTAAGTTCTGTACCTTAACCTCGAAGTCCATATTAAACCTTAATAATTTTTTTGTAAATTTTATGCGATAATATCAGCTTGACATTATCGCATAAAAGTATTAAGACTTAAACTTCTTTATACAACTGCTTGCCTTCTTCAATAAATTTTTGCTTCATCTGCTCCATACCTAGGCGGACTTCATCGGCAGACGCTTCACCGACTTGCCCGACCAATTCAGTATCCACCTGCTTGATAGCGTGGCTGGCATCCGATAACTCGCCTGTATCAGGGGTAATGTCTTGCCCAAGCTGTGGTTTATTAAACTCAAGCCCTGCTGCATAATCCCGCACGTTTTGGGTGATTTTCATCGAGCAGAATTTTGGACCGCACATCGAGCAAAAATGCGCTGATTTATGCGCTTCTTTTGGCAAGGTTTCATCATGGAATTCACGTGCCGTGTCTGGGTCTAGGCTGAGATTAAACTGGTCATCCCAGCGAAACTCAAAACGCGCTTTTGACAAGGCGTTATCCCGCGCTTGGGCACCTGGATGTCCTTTTGCCAAATCTGCCGCGTGCGCTGCGATTTTGTAAGTGATGATACCGTCTTTGACATCCTTTTTGTTCGGCAGACCTAAATGCTCTTTTGGCGTCACATAACACAGCATGGCCGTACCATACCAACCAATCATCGCCGCACCAATGGCAGATGTGATATGGTCATAGCCTGGCGCGATATCCGTCGTCAAAGGTCCAAGGGTGTAAAAAGGCGCTTCCTTACAGACTTCAAGCTGTAAGTCCATGTTTTCTTTGATACGGTTCATGGCAACGTGCCCTGGACCTTCAATCATGACCTGTACATCATGTTGCCATGCCACTTGGGTCAGCTCGCCCAAGGTTTTGAGCTCACCAAACTGCGCATCATCGTTGGCGTCTTGTAGGCAACCGGGGCGTAAACCATCACCCAGACTAAAAGCCACATCGTAGGCTTTCATAATCTCGCAAATTTCTTCAAAGTGGGTATAAAGAAAATTCTCTTTGTGATGGGCAAGACACCACTGCGCCATAATCGAGCCGCCGCGGCTAACGATGCCTGTCAAACGATTGGCGGTCACCGGTACGTAGCGCAGCAGTACGCCCGCGTGAATGGTAAAATAATCGACGCCTTGCTCGGCTTGCTCAATCAAGGTGTCTTTAAAGATGTCCCATGTCAAATCTTCGGCAACGCCATCCACTTTTTCTAGGGCTTGATAAATCGGTACGGTACCGATAGGCACCGGAGAGTTACGGATAATCCATTCACGGGTTTCATGGATATGCTTACCGGTTGATAAGTCCATGATGGTGTCCGCGCCCCAACGGGTAGCCCAGGTCATTTTGGCAACCTCTTCGTCAATGCTAGAGCCCAGGGCTGAATTACCGATATTGGCATTGATTTTGACCAAAAAATTGCGCCCAATAATCATCGGTTCTGATTCGGGGTGATTGATGTTATTGGGAATAATCGCCCGTCCCGCAGCGACTTCGGCACGCACAAATTCTGGGGTGATGAGTTTGGGGGTGTTGGCGCCAAAGTTGTTACCAGCGTGCTGACGCATATCAGTTAGGTCATGCTGCTTTTGGGTTTCACGGATGGCGATGTATTCCATCTCTGGGGTGATGATGCCTTGTTTGGCGTAGTGCATTTGGGTGACGTTTTTGCCATTGATTGCCCGTCTTGGCTTGTCGATATGCCCAAAGCGCAGGTTAGCCGTGGCGATGTCATTGGCACGCTCATTGCCGTATTGGCTTGACAGTTTGGCAAGCTGCTCGGTGTCGCCACGCGCTTCTATCCAAGCTTGACGCAGTTTTGGTAAGCCTTTGGTCAGGTCAATTTCGACGTTGGGGTCAGTATATACTCCTGAGGTGTCATACACATAAAACGGTGGGTTTTTTTCGCCTTCTGCCTTGCCAAAACCGCCCACCGGGGTATCGGTCAAGGTGATTTCCCGCATCGGTACTTGGATGTCAGGGCGTGAGCCTTGGATGTAGACTTTGCGAGATGCCGGTAACGCGCGCGTCAAATCACGCGCTTCTTCTTCAAAGCGGTCGTCGGTAGGGTCACGGTGGGCAGGGGTTTTGTGAGTAACGTTGGTAAGTTGGTTCATAGCGAGTCCATGTTATGTTATGAAGTGATGGTTTGCTGGACTCGGGCGAAGATAGGTGAGTGTGACTGTTTCTAAAAAACTGATTCTAGAAAAAACTGATTCTAGAAAAATACTGGTCTAACTAACCTAATAGACGACTTCCCTACGACGGTATTAACCGTGTCAGGTTCGACGGGTATGTCTCAGCCGCTGGTATGTCATCCAACTGCACCCCGAGTCAATACTGCCATATTAACAAAAACTCACAGGTTTACCTAATAGATTTTTAACCATTTTGTACCGATGATTTACTCAACTAAATTACTGATTTTTTTGACAACTATCGGTATGATAGAGGCTCCTTGGTTGTTGAAAATGTTGTAATTATTGATATGGAATGCATCTGTTTGTGGAATCGTAAAGCGCCTGGCACCCGATGGCGGTTAGGGGCGATGGCAGTATCATTGATAGGGTCGATGTCCCTCAGCCCAGCCGCGATGGCAAAGGATTTGTGGGAATTGTATAGCGCAGCCCAGCGCACCAATGGCAATTGGGCAGGGCAGCAATATGACTATCTGGCAACGCAAAAAAATGTGCAGCTAGCGTTTGGCGATATGCTGCCGCAAGTGGGGCTGCAAGGCAGTGTCAAACATAACCAGTTTTATCCCAAAGACGATAACATCCCGGACACGGGCAATACTGCAAGCCAAGTCGGTATCGGACTGCGCCAAGCCTTGTTTCGTGCTGATAAATGGGCAAACTATGAAAAAGCCGTGCTCGCCAGTCAAGCCAATGACATCCAGCTATTACAGCAGCACCAACAACTAATCGAGCAAATCAGCAAAGCCTATCTCAATGTATTGCGCGCTGAAGCGATGACAGATAGCCTTAATGCCGAGTTCACCGCACTCAAAGCACAAAATGACATGATGCAAGCGAGACTCGCACAAGGGGTAGCGGCGCGGGTAGATACCGAAGAAAGCCGTGCAAGGCTTGAAAGCGTCAGCGCCTCTATCGCCAACAATGACGTGGCAATCGTAAATGCCAAACAGCAGTTATCACTGCTCACCGGTCAACCAATCAATCAGCTAGACAGTATCAAGTTACCGCCTGATTTGAATCTTGTGGCAAGTCAAAGTATCGACAACTGGATGCAGCAGTCACAAAATAATAATCTCGATATTCAGCTAGCACAAACCCAAGTGGCGATTGCTAACAAACAAGTCGATTATCTCAAAGCCAATACCTATCCCCGTGTCGATTTGGTAGGCAATGTGGGGTGGCAAGACTATACCCATAATAATGTTAGCGCTATTGATGGCACCAATTATAGCTTTGGGGTGGAAGTGGATTTCCCGTTTTATACCGGTGGGCGTACACGCGCAGGCGTTGAGCAAGGCAATCTACAAGCGCAAGCGGCAAAAAGTCGCCTCGCCTATGCGTACCAAGCTGCGATGACTCAAACTAGCCAAGCCTATCTAAATTTGATCGCACAGCGTGCCACGATTAAAGCCCAGCAAGTTGCCGTGGAGGCTAATCGCCGCGTCGCCCAAGCGTCAAAAACAGGCTATGATTTGGGGGTGCGCTCGATGGTAGATACACTACTGGCAGAACGCCAATATCACGCTGCCAAACGCGATTTGATTAATGCGTATTTTGATTATTTAAATGCCTACATTGACCTACAAAAAGCTGCGGGCAATCTGACCGATGAGACGGTCAAAGTGTTAGATAATCAGCTGATTTGATGCTCTTTTTTGGCAAAATTTTAAGCTAAAAAACCCCGCCAATCGGCAGGGTTGGTTAATCTAGTAAGCTGACGCAAATGACTATTTAACTTTCGTCCATTCTTTACGAACCGCAGCTTTGGTGTCGGCAGGTAGCGGAACGTAGTCGAGTGCGGTTGCTTGTGCATTGCCGTTAGTAAATGCCCAGTCAAAGAATTTAAGCGCTTCTTTGGCTTTTGCACCACCCGTACGGGGTACGAGGATGAACGTCGCTGCAGAGATTGGCCAAGCGTTGGCTGCTGGCATGTTAGTAATCGTCACCGCAAAACCAGGGTATTGTGCCCAGTTAATGTTTGATGCTGCGGCAAACGTTGAATCGTCTGGTAGTACAAATTTACCCGCGCGGTTTTGTAATTGGGTATACGCTAAGCGGTTTTGTTTTGCATACGCATATTCAACATAACCGATGGAGTTTGCAACACGTTGTACGTTGCTTGATACGCCTTCGTTACCTTTACCACCCACGCTTGCTGCAGCATTAGGCCATTTAACGGTTTTGTCCGCGCCTACTTTTGATTTCCAATCGCTTGATACTTGGCTTAGGTAGTTGGTAAATACGAAAGTGGTACCTGAACCGTCTGAGCGATTAACAGTTGTAATCTTAGCGGCAGGTAGGGCAACACCTGGGTTTAATGCTTGGATACGTGCATCGTTCCAAGTAGTGATTTTGCCCATATAGATGTCAGCAAGGACGGTGCCCGATAGTTTTAATTGACCGGGTTTGACGCCAGCGATGTTTACCACAGGTACGATACCACCAATGACTGCGGGGAATTGGATTAAGCCGCTGGCATTTAGCTCTGCTGGGCTCATTGGCGCATCAGTGGCACCAAAATCAACCGTTTTTGCTTGGATTTGTTTGATACCGCCTGAAGAGCCGATACCTTGGTAGTTTACTTGATTACCCGTTGCTTTTTGGTAGTCGCTTGCCCATTTTGAGTAAACAGGTTGTGGGAAGGTTGCACCAGCGCCTGTGATGTTGACAGCATTGGCTTGTACACCTACAGCGGCGAATGCCACACTGATGATTAAATGTGATAGTTTCATAATAATTCCTTGATGGACAAATGAGATGATTGTCAGGGAAGATGGTAACTTAGCTTGGGAGTCGCCAACCAATATGTCGCGTTTTAAATCACCCAAAGCTGAAAAATTGTTGCCATGTTAATGTAACAAAATGTCAAATCTATTACGGTTATGTTAAAGTTTGATGACATTGAAATGTTTGTTAGGTTTTTTGCTCGGTTTATATGATGCAATATCAGCGAATAGGCGCGCTATTTTTCATCATTTTGTCGTAATTTTTAGTTATAGTTAGCTTTTCTTTAACGTCTTTTTTAATCACAATTTTGCACAGTCCATGAGTCACAATCCATGAGTTAGGAAGGGAAATATGAATTTAATTGGTGAGCATTTATCAAAAAGTTATGACCAAGATTTACAAAACTTGGTCAATTTATTTTTAAAAATGGGTGGCATGGCAGAAGCCAATCTCACCAAAGCAATTGAATCTTTGGTAAAAAGTGATGTGGCGCTTGCCGAAGATGTCATTGATGGTGACAAAGAAATCAACTTTACTGAGCAGCAGCTTGATGATTCGGTGGTCAAAGTATTGGCACGTCGTCAACCTGCTGCTACCGACTTACGCCTAATCATGGCAGTGAGCAAATGCAGTGCTGACATTGAGCGTATTGGTGATGAAGCCAAAAAAATCGCCAAGATGGCGCGCCGTGCCACCCGTGAAGGTCAATCACCGATTGGGTATCATGAAGCGCATCAAATGGGTAATTTTGTGCAGATGATGCTAAAAAATGCGCTAGAAGCCTTTGCCAAGTTTGATGCAACAGGTGCTTACCAAGTGATAGAGCAGGATAGTGAAATTGATGCAATGTACAAATCTGCGTCACGCGCGATGATGACATACATCATGGAAGATGGTCGCTATGTAGCAAAAGTCATTGATATTTTATGGGTGCTACGTTCGATAGAGCGTATTGGTGCGCATGCGCGTAATATCTCTGAGCAATTGATTTTTTGTATTACCGGTGAAGATGTGCGTTATCAAAAACTGGGCGCCAAAAAGGACAGCGCGCTGAATCCCGAAGCTAGCAATGAAATCGCTGATGCCTCACTAGATTATCAACCGAGTAATGGCGAAAACTAACGTTTTTTAGTCAAACCTGCTCTTAGGCGGAATTGGTTGTCAGGGTTAGGTTATTTTAATGGACGGTTGCATGGTATTTTTAAGTGATTCTGCTACACTGTAGCCTATTAATTTTTGGTGAAAAAACGATAGGAAACACCATGTCTAGCGAATCACTTAATAGCCCAATCCCCCCATCCACTGGGGAAAATATCACCCAAAAATCGTTACTTATTTTTGACTTGGACGGTACGTTGATTGATAGCGTGCCAGATTTGGCTGACGCCGTCAATGCGATGTTAACCGCGCTTGGCAAAGCCAACTTTAGCGAAGATGTCATCCGCAACTGGGTGGGCAATGGCGGCAAAGTATTGGTGCAACGTGCCTTATCAGGCTCACAAACCATTGACCCCAATCTCACGGAAGATGATACCAATCAGGCGCTTGCTCTATTCTTTGACTACTACCATCAAAACACCTGTGTCAGAACCCAGCCCTATGCAGGGGTGGGCGAAGGGTTGCGTCAGCTTAAAGAGCAAGGCTATACCCTCGCTATTGCCACCAATAAACCCATTGATTTTGTTCCTGCGATTGTCGAAAAATTGGGTTGGCAAGCCCTTTTTGCCTATATTTTGGGTGGCGATAGTTTGCCTGCCAAAAAACCTGACCCGATGCCGCTACTGCACGTCTGTGACAAACTGGGCTTTAGCATCGCTCAAAGCTATATGATTGGTGATTCCAAAAACGATATTTTGGCAGGGCAAAACGCGGGCATGGATACGCTTGGGTTGTCGTATGGCTATAATTATGGGCAGGATATTCGCGATTATCATCCGACCCAAACCTTTGATGACTTTGCCACGCTGACCGAGTTTTTGAGTCATGCACGAGTTTAACTATCATCTGAGCTTTGACACGCTGAATTTTCGCGAGCATCCAGCGTTGTATCGGGTGGGGCGCGGTGAGCAAGGGGTATTATTGGTAGAGCCGTATAAATCCGAGATTTTACCGCATTGGCGATTTGCTACGCCAGAACTTGCGCGTGAGAGCAGTGATACCATCTATGCGATGTTTTTGGACTACCTTGCCCAAGGGGATTTTGTCGGTGCTGATATGGCGCGTAAATTTATCCAAATGGGTTATACGCGCTCGCGTCGTTATGCCAATCACAAAGGGGGCAAAAAATACGACGGCGCTGTCCCTGACGCTAAAAAAGGACAAAGTGGCGCGCATGGGCGTGAGCAATTGCCGCAGCAATCACAGCAGCTTGAATCCGCACAAATCAAAGCCCAATCTGCACAAATTTTTAAGCAAAAATGGGATGAATGCCGAGCCAATGCGGATTATAAAGCGCTAAAAAAACAGTTTGAAGCCAAATACGTCAACGACACCCAATACGATAACCTGCCGCCCACATTTTTTCGCGAGCATCCGTTTTTATAGGCTTGCTATATCTTGCTCTATGATGAGTTAGCACGAAACTTAGGCATTCGTTAATTGACTACGATAACTTAATGCCTCTGTCAGATGCGGTGTCTGAATATTGTCACTGCCTGCCAAATCCGCAATCGTGCGGGCGACGCGAAGGACGCGATGATAGCCACGCGCGGACAGATTCAGCCGACTTTGAGCCATTGCCAAAATACGACTTTCTGCATCGCCAAGCGGCGCAAATTGGTCAAGTTCACTGGGGGATAGTTCATTATTGGCTTTGCCCTGTCTGGCTTGCTGGCGCTGATAGGCTTGTATCACCCGCTCACGCACTGCCGCAGAAGACTCACCCCTCTGTGCTGACTGCAAATCACTGGCAGGCAGGGCAGGCACGGTAATATGCAAATCGATACGGTCAAGCAAAGGTCCTGATAGCTTTTCTTGATAGCGTTTGATTTGCTCAGGTCGGCACTGGCAGCGACCTGATTTATCCCCATAGTAGCCACAGGGGCAGGGATTCATCGCTGCTACCAGCTGAAAATTGGCGGGAAAGCGTACTTGAGAGTTGGCACGGCTGATGACAATTTCTTTGTTCTCGATGGGCTGTCTGAGTACCTCAAGCACCTTGCGATCAAACTCTGGAATCTCATCCAAAAATAACACTCCCCGATTGGCGAGCGTGATTTCACCGGGTTTGGGCGATGAGCCGCCGCCCACTAGCGCCACCGCTGAGGTGGTATGATGGACTTGGCGAAAAGGGCGTGTGCCGTAGTCATAATCACTGTTGGCAATCGAGTAAATACTGGCAACTTCAAGCGCTTCATGGTCGTTGAGCGGTGGCAAAATGGTGGGTAGGCGAGATGCCATCAAAGTTTTGCCTGTCCCAGGTGAGCCACAAAATAGTAGCGAATGTCCGCCTGCTGCCGCAATCTCTAGCGCACGTCTGGCTTGGTGTTGTCCTTTGACATCGGCTAAATCTAGCTGATAATTGGCTGATTGGTAGGATGCCTTATGCTCGGCTTGGCTGAGTTGTTGCTCGTTCATCAAGTGTTGGCACACAGCTTTGAGGGTATCGGCTTGCAACACCTTCACGCCATCGACTTTGACCGCTTCATCGGCATTGTCTTTGGGAACAATCAAGGTGCGCTGGTCTGCTTTGAGCGCGCGTGATACTGCCAACGCCCCAGCAATGGCTCGTAAATCGCCATTGAGCGCCAATTCGCCAATAAACTCGTACTGCGCAAGCACGGTTTCATCAATTTGACCACTCGCTGCCAAGATACCTATGGCAATCGGCAAATCAAGCCGTGCGCCATCTTTGGGTAAATCGGCGGGCGCAAGGTTGATAGTTAATCTGCGATTGGGAAATTGAAAACCCGAGTTGATAATGGCAGAGCGCACCCTATCTTTACTCTCCCGTACCGCGGCTTCAGGCAAGCCGACCATGGTGACTGCGGGCAATCCTTGCGATAAATGTACTTCAACCATCACGCTTGGCGCGTTTAAACCCACCACCGAGCGTGTATATACTTGAGCAAACGACATTTTTAATATCCTTTTCCAACCAATTGGCGGCTACCTTGACACAAGACAGGCCGTTTTTTTATGGCAGCAACTAGACAATTTTTGATAAAAAACGGCTAAATCATAGCATAATTCATCTGCTTTCTCATCATCGGCTATCTAGGATGACTATGTTATAATCACAACCAATATTCCGAGAATTTTACGCTACACGCTATACGAGACTATTATGACAGACCAAACTCGCCCTTTATCTGACAGCGAACTGCCCACCTTTGATCGTCCTGTCGAAATCATCGAAAATCCGTATGCCAATGCCAATCGTAGCTACACGACCCAAACCCATTTGTTTAATGAAGCTATCATCAATAAATACAACCGCTCAGGTCCCCGTTATACCTCGTACCCAACCGCGCTAGAATTTACCCCGATTACTGACGGCATGGAAGCCCGCGTTTTGGCAGAAAAAGACCCACGGGTGCCAGTGTCTTTGTATTTTCATATCCCGTTTTGCCGCCACCTCTGCTATTACTGCGGCTGCAATAAAATCATCACCAAGAAAAACAGTGATTCAGGCGACTATTTAGCGTATCTTTTTGCCGAAATTCGGCATAAACGCAGCTTGATGCAAGGGGACCCTATCGTCGAACAAGTACATTTTGGCGGCGGCACACCGACCTTTTTGACCGATGATGAGCTGGTCAAATTGTGGAACTTTTTGCAAACCCAATTTACTTTTAGCGATAAACCTACCGCTGATTATTCGATTGAAATTGACCCGCGAGAATTGCGCCCGACCACGCTTGAGATATTGCGTGGACTTGGGTTTAATCGGGTGAGTTTTGGTGTGCAGGATTTGCAAGAAAAAGTGCAAATTGCCGTCAATCGCGTGCAGTCAGAAGA
Source organism: Moraxella sp. CTOTU47616 (assembly GCF_032017465.1). Classification (NCBI taxonomy): domain Bacteria; kingdom Pseudomonadati; phylum Pseudomonadota; class Gammaproteobacteria; order Moraxellales; family Moraxellaceae; genus Moraxella; species Moraxella sp. CTOTU47616. The sequence goes on along the minus strand of NZ_DALZPU010000007.1, from coordinate 68,024 downwards.
AATGATTCGAGGCGTGATGACGGAAGCTCGCCGCCTTGGGTTTCATTCTATCAATATTGACTTGATTTATGGGTTGCCGCACCAAACGGTGGATAGCATGCGCAATACGGTTGAGCGCATCATCGCTATCTCGCCAGACCGTCTGTCTGTTTTTAACTATGCGCATTTGCCAGAGCGATTTAAAGGTCAGCGTCAAATCAATGAAGCCGATTTGCCAAGCCCTGCCGACAAATTGACCATGCTCGGTAATACCATCCACGCACTGACTGACGCAGGCTATCAATATATCGGCATTGACCACTTTGCCAAGCCTGATGATGAGCTGGCGATTGCGCAACGTGAGGGCAAATTGCACCGCAATTTTCAAGGGTATACCACGCATGGCAATTGTGATTTATTGGGTTTTGGGGTGTCGTCGATTAGCCAAATCGGTCTGCATATTTTGCAAAATCCAACGGATTTAAGCGATTATCAAAATCTCATCAATGCGGGAAAATTGCCTGCGGTGAAGGTGATTTCTGCGCGCTTGCCTGACTTGCTGCGCCGTTATGTGATTATGAATCTGCTATGCCATGATTATATTGATTTTAAAGATGTGAATGCGCGCTTTAGTATTGACCCGATGACCTATTTTATTGATGAAATCCGCCAACTGGGGGAGATGCAAGCGGATAAACTCGTTGATATGGATGCCAAAGGGATTCGCGTGTTGCCAAAAGGGCGTCTTCTGGGGCGAAATGTGGCGATGGTGTTTGATACTTATTTGGCGAGTAAAGAAGGCAATCGTTTTAGTAAGGTGATTTAAAAGGATTTTAAAATGTTTTCAAAGTTAAAAATGGTTGGTTTAACGATGGTTTTTGGCTTGTTTGGTTGTCAGCAAAATACGCCTATAGAAAAAGCTGAAATGCCGCCAGCTTCCACACCAAAACCTGTTGAAATAGGTAAAGAAATTCCCGCTTCAAGAGTAGCGACTTTTGTACGCCCCAAACCAAAACCCAATGAAATTCCTACTTGTATGACAGCCGCATTAAGTGGTCGTTTAAAAGTACAAGGTAGTTGTTTGGTAATAGCGAACGGAAACAATTATACCCAACCTATTTTTGAAAAGAGTTCCATAAATTGGGATGAAGCCAGTAAAACACTTACTTTTGAAGGTAAAAAGTATAAGGAAGGCGATGAAATTCGTGTTGGAGGCGGTGGTTTACCGACTGATGAAACTTATCCAAAAAAAATGAGTATGGGTATTCCTGACTGCCCAAACTCTCATTTATTTCTTGTTTGTTAATAATAGATTTAAGGAATAAAATTGCAAATCACTAATCCAAGCCCAACGATTGCCCAAGCCGTTCACCAATTGCAAATACTGCCGCCTGCAAGTCAGCAAACAGCATTGGATTTTATCAATTTTTTGGTCACTCAAAATTTAGGAAAATCCTCACAGCCTAGCGAAAAACCAAACGCCAATTTGGGCAAATGGTTGGCAAAGGCAGTTTTACCATCAAAGATGATTTTGAGATGACCGAAGAAGAATTTATCAATCTATGAAAAAGCTGTCAAAAAAACTAAAGCCCCATTTTATCGTTGATACGCATATTTTACTATGGCTTGTTTTTAGTCCGCCGGCAAATTCAGCACGTATCAGCCATTTGGCTTAACCCTTCTTTAATTTTTGGAATAAACATGCACCCCATCGACCCTGACTTACTCAAAAAATCTGCCTACTGGCGCGAAGACATCCAGTTCACCCAAGATGTGCTTGGCAAGCCGTTTCACTTTACCAGCACTTGGGGAATTTTCTCGCCCGAAAAACTCGACGAGGGTAGCCTTATGCTGCTTGACTATATCGAGTTCAAAGCCGATGACCACTCAATCGACCTAGGCTGTGGCTATGGCGTACTGGGTATGACGGCCGCCCGTGAATGCCCAAACGGACAGCACCTGCTCATCGACAAAGACTTTGTGGCGGTGGAATATGCCAAACTTAACTGCCAAAAAAATCATTTAAATAACGCCCAAGTTCAGCTATCGAATGGCTTTCGTGATGTTGAAAAAGATAAAAAATTTAGCCTAGTGATGAGTAACTTACCTGCCAAAGCCAGTAAAGAACAGCATTATCTGTATTTGCTCGATGCCTACAATGCGATGGAAAGTGGCGCACGGTTCTATGTGGTGACCATCAACGGCTTGCGGGACTTTATGAAACGCTCATTTACCGAAGTGTTTGGTAATTCGGATAAAATCAAGCAAGGTAAAACTTATACCATTACCTTAGCAGTCAAAGACTAACGCCCTTCCGCTAAATTCTGACCGTTTGGTCTTTTGATTTACTGTAGGCTCGTAACCGGATGTACAGGGTCTTGGTGACGGTGGCAACCACCTCATTTTGGTCGTCAACCACCTGTACCTCATAGTTGCGGAACACCGCTTTACCATCCTTTGCCAAGGCTTTTATGGTATCGATTTCGGCGTCATCAAGGTGAAAATCGGCAAACACATCGCTTTTGCCCGCTTTAACAAAATCAATGCTCGCCGACTTATCCCATACCACGTACGCATTGCCCAACGCTTGCATCAACAAAATCATCAAAAATGGGTCAGTCATCGAATACAAACTGCCCCCAAACTGGGTGCCGACGATGTTTTGATTGAGTTTGTTTAGCGGTAAACGCACGCGAATATGGTGGTTGGCGAAATCAAGGCTGTCAACACGAATACCCGCCCCAAAATATGGCGGATAAAAGTTAAAAAACTGCTTTAACAACTTGGGGTTATGAAACGGATTAAGGTAGTCTTTGGCTTGAGATTGAAAGGTTTGGCTTAGCTTAGATAGCTTGGATAACCTAGATAGCTTGGATAGCTTAGATAACATGGCAGACTCGTTTTTAACATGAAAAAAAGATATGGTACAACACGCCATTGGCAAGGTAACAATGCTATTGTATGATGGATACAACTGATAGCAAAGCGTGACAAAATAATGGCAAAAGGTAAAGCAAAAAATAACGAAGATGCAGCATTCTGGGAGGCGATTTTGGCTGAAAAAGCGCCATCGCCACCGTGTGAATTGTGTGGACGTGATGAAGTTGAATTAACCCAACATCATCTGATTCCCAAATCCCGCCACGACAAAGCCCGTACCAAACGCGAATTTAGCCGTGATGAAATGAAAAACGACATCGCCATGCTGTGTCCTGCTTGTCATGCACAAGTGCATGAAGTGTTTAGCAACCAAGAATTATCCAGCTACTACCATACGGTTGAGCGGCTAAAAGAACATACCGAGATGCAAAAATTTATCAATTGGGTCAAAAAACGCCCGGCTGGACAAACTATTCGTGTCAAAAGTGGGGGTTCGGATTAGTAGTTTAAGATTGAAATTACTTAAAAGTCAAAACAGTGATATATGAGTATAAATCAAATGCCTTTAAGTTATGAAGAAACTAGACTAGAGATTTTGGATAGTTTATACATACATTTGATTCAAAATGCGAATAATGACCAAATTTCAAGAAGCTCTCTTGATTATCTAATATATGATTTTGAATCTAATTATTCGAAAGCACAAAGATTACTTATTAATTTTTGTATTTTCGTTCTAGCCGAAAATTTATTTCAGGATGCTTATGTATCGAAATTATTGAAATCTGATATCACACAGAGTATCCCATTTAACTTAAGACATCTAATGAATCAATTAGAAGGCGAAGATAGAGAGTGTTTTATAACAGACTTTTGTTTAATGGGTTTTGCAATTGACTAATAGTGAGTTGAACTATAGTAGAAAGGGTTACTTAAAATGTTATTCTTATAAGTACAGTGAATTCTACATTCAGCTACTATTTTATAATATAGATTGAAAATCAATGAAAACAACTAAATATAGTAGCAAAACCATATAAAAGTAAACTAAATCAAATGCCCAAAGAAAGAAAAAGCAGCGTGAATCCAGCCATCGACCCTGCAACCATTGAAATTGCTGCAGCGACTGCCGACCGCAAAGCGCGATTGGATCACTTGATTAAGCGCCTGCCCAACTTGCCAGGCGTGTACAAAATGCTGGGCAAAAATGGCGACATCATCTATGTGGGCAAAGCCAAATCGCTCAAAAGCCGCGTCAACAGCTACTTTGCCAAAACCATCGACCACCCCAAAACGCGGGCGCTGGTGCAACGTATCGACAACATCGAAACCATCATAACCCGCTCTGAGACCGAAGCGCTGCTGCTTGAGCAAAACCTCATCAAGCTGCATCGACCGCCCTACAATGTGCTACTGCGTGATGATAAATCCTATCTATACGTGTTTATCTCAGCGGATAAACCTTATCCAAGACTTGCCTATGGGCGCGGCAAAGGGCAACACCAAAAAGGCAGATTTTTTGGACCTTTTCCTTCGGCACATGCCGCCAAACAGACCTTATTAATGATGCAAAAAATGTTCATGGTACGCCAATGCACCAATGCATTTTTTGCCCAGCGTCAGCGACCTTGCCTAGAGTACCAAATCAAACGCTGTAAAGCGCCGTGTGTCGGGCTGGTATCGCCCGAAGAGTATGCCGATGACGTCAACAACACCATTCGATTTTTAAAAGGGGAAGGCACGGATTTGCAAGTCAAATTGGTGGGTAAAATGGAGCAGGCGGCTGAAGACATGAACTTTGAGCAAGCCGCCTTGTATCGCGACCAACTCTCGATGCTACGCGAAGTACAAGCCAAACAAGCGGTATATACGGTCAAAGGTGAAGCCGATATCATCGCCATCGCCAGTCAAGCGGGCATTACCTGTGTGCATGTCATGAATGTGCGTAATGGGCAGGTTTTGGGTGGCAACAATTATTTTCCTGATGTGGATAGTGAAAACGACATAGCGGATAACTTGTCTGAGTTTGTCAGCTCGTTTTATTTTCAAGTCAGTGATGATTTGCCCGAAGAGCTGATTATAAGCCATGAGTTGCCCGACCAAACCGCGATGACAGAAGCCTTAACTGAAACCTTTGGCAAAAAGGTGACGATAAAAACCAAAGTTCGTGAGCAGCGGAGCGAATGGCTCACCCTTGCCCAAATGAATGCCAACAACGCCCTGCAAACCAAATTGGGCGATTATTTGGAAGTTAAATCTCGCTTTAACGCGCTCAATGCGGTATTAAAAGAGGCGCTACAAGGCAAATCGCTCGACCGTATCGAATGTTTTGATATCTCCCATACCATGGGTGAAGCCACCATCGCCAGCTGTGTGGTCGCTGACCAAGGCGGACTGCGCAAACGCGACTATCGCCAATATGCCATTCATGGCATCACGGGCGGTGATGACTATGCTGCCATGAAGCAAGTATTAAACCGCCGCTATAGCAAACAGCCGCTGCCAGATTTATTGCTGATTGATGGCGGTAAGGGGCAGCTTAATATGGCAAAAGACGTACTGAGCGAGCTAGGGATTTTAACCCAAACCTTGCTCGTCGGGGTGGCAAAAGGCGAAGGTCGCAAGGCTGGGCTTGAAGTACTGCATTTTATTGACCGTGAGCCGCTCGATTTGCCAGCTGATAGCAAGGCACTGCATTTGATTATGCATATCCGCGATGAAGCGCACCGCTTTGCCATTACCGCACACCGCAAAAAACGCGATAAACGCCGTTCAAGCTCAGTACTAGAAGCCATCCCTGGGCTTGGCGAAAAACGCCGCCGAGAGTTGCTCAATCATTTTGGCGGCTTGCAGCAGCTGCTTGGCGCATCACAAGATGAAATCGGACAAGTCAACGGCATTGGTAAGGTAATGGCCAATACCATTTATAAAGTGTTGCATGGCTGATATTAAATTTTTAGCCGTTTTGGCTGAAATGGGTAGTTAACAATGATAATGACATGGCATTGTAACAATGGCAGAAATTTTTTTTAAATCAAGCGCAGCTTCGGATAGCGATACCTGCATGCACTGTGGCGCATGTTGCGCTAACTATCGGGTGTCTTTTTATTGGGCAGAAGGCGAGGCACTCGGTATCCCCGAGGAGATGACGGTCAAAGTCAATGATTTTTATACCTGTATGAAAGGTACCGAAACAAAGCCGGTCAGATGCGTGGCACTCGCTGGCGAAGTCGGTAACTCGGTGGCTTGCCAAATCTATGATAAACGCTCAAGCACCTGCCAATCGGTACAAGTAGGTGACGAGCAATGTATCAAAGCCCGTCATCACTATGGGTTATCTAACGATATCTTTAGTCAAGTGCCTGTTTAATGGCTTTGTGATAAACGAACAGTCAGCTGTTTTTCCACTTCGGTTTTGAGCCATTGATTCAAATCCTCATTCATCAGCGTCATTGATTCGAGCAAATAGTTGTCGATATAGCCTTGCAGCTGTTTGACGATATCTTGTTTGATTTGTTCAATAGCGGGCGTGGTGGCGATAGATGGGTTGTCAATATCGGCAAGTGGGTCAGTAACGCTCGTTTCATGGGTCATCACGGCCGCTGTTGTGTCATCAGCTAACGGCTCAGCAAAGTTATCAGTGTTATCAGCGGTATCAGTGTGATCAATGGCATAGACCATCTCACTGCGATGGCGTTCAATCGTGACATCGTTGGTTGCGGTATCCGTGGTTTGAGCTTGTTCATCTAGCTCGTGATTTGCACCCTCGATTGAGCCAGTTGATAGTTGCGTCGCTGGTTGGGGTGGGTTTGCCTGTTTTGCTAGATGCGCTTGTTTGGCAATGGCGCGTTCTTGCTCGAGTAGCGCAATGGCTGCGTCATCTTGTGCTTGGCGTTCACGTTGTAGACGTTCCTCTTGCGCTTGGCGTTCTTTTTCGTTTTCCTGTGTTAACTGTGCTTGTTCAAGGCGCTGTTGTTCAAGCTGTTCTGCTTCACGCCTTTCTTGTTTTAAACGCTCAGCTTCAAGTCGTTGTTGCTCAAGGCGCTCTTTTTCCAAGCGCTCGGTTTCTAGGCGTTTGTTTTCTAAGCGTTCTTGTTCCAGTCTGTGTTGTTCCAATCTTTCTTGTTCTAGGCGTTGCTCTTCAAGCTCTCGCTCACGTAGTTGCGCTTGTAATTTTTCTTGGTGGTCACGCTCGATAGCCAGTAATTCTTCGACTTTATCATGCAGATTAGGCACGCTAAACTCATATTCATCAAGGTCGGTATCGGGGTAAAGCAAGGTAACGATATCATCGAGTTCTTGAATAATGGCGTGTTTGACAGGGGTAGGGGTGGCGAGCCAGCGCTTTGAAAATTGGTGGGAGAAGGCAAATCCTGACATGAATGGTGTCCAGCGTTAAGGATGAAATAGGATAGCTTCATTTAACGAAAAAACGGCTACAATTTCAATAGCCGTTTTCAAAATTCACACCGTTAAAAGATTAATGAAAGGGTCAATGTTATCATCGCAGTGATTGCTATTTATCGTGACTGCCATTTGGCAAACAACAGCGAGCCGTTGGTACCACCAAACCCAAAGCTGTTAGAAATCGCATGGGTTAAGTTGTCGACTTTACGGGCTGTATGCGCTACATAGTCAAGCTTGCACTCAGGGTCTTGATGATCCAAATTGATGGTCGGTGGCAATATTTGTTGTTGCAGCGCCTTAACGGTGAAAATCGCTTCGATACCGCCTGCAGCGCCCAGTAGATGACCGGTCATCGATTTGGTGGAACTTACTACCATGTTCTCACCAAAGATACTCGCAATCGCACGACTCTCTGCCACATCACCCGCTGGGGTACTGGTGCCATGGGTATTGATGTAGCCAACGTCACTGGGTGCAATGCCAGCATCATTCAAGGCGTGGCGCATCGCCATAGCGGCACCTTCACCATTTTCCGGTGGCGCAGTGATATGACTGGCATCATCACTCATGCCAAAGCCGACAAACTCTGCCAGAATCGTCGCACCGCGCGCTTTGGCGTGGGCAAGGCTTTCCATCACCAGCACGCCTGCACCATCACCCAGCACAAAACCATCACGGTCTTTGTCAAATGGACGACTGGCTTTGGTCGGTGCATCGTTGCGCGTTGATAACGCTTGCATTGCCGAGAAACCACCAATACCCAGCTGGCTTGAGGCTTTTTCACAGCCGCCCGCCAAAATCACATCGGCATCGCCATACGCAATCAACCTTGCCGCCAAGCCAATCGCATGAGTCGCTGTGGTACAAGCGGTAGAAGTGGCAAGATTTAACCCTTTAATCCCATGACGAATCGCCACTTGTCCAGCTGCCATATTCACAATGGCTGAGGGCACAAAAAACGGCGAGATTTTACGCGGACCTTCGCTATGAAGTTTTACCGCTGTGTCTTCAATGGTCGTGATACCGCCAATCCCTGAGCCGATAATCACCCCGATACGGTCGGGGTCAACCTGCTGTACAGGCGCGGCTTGTAACTCACTGATAAAGCCTGCTTGCTTCAAGGCTTGTGCTGCTGCGGCAACGCCATATTGCACAAAGGTGTCATACCGACGCGCGTCTTTGGCATTCATGTACAAGCCGATATCAAACCCATCCACTGTGCCGGCGATTTGTGCGCGGTAGTCAGTGGCGTCAAAATGGCTAATCGCTTTGATACCGCTTTCGCCATTAATGAGCCGTTGCCAAGTGCTCTCTACATCGAGTCCTAGCGGGGTAATGGCTCCCATGCCGGTGATGACAATACGCTCATGGTCAGGGCGTTCGTCGTAGCGGGGCTTTTTTTGGCTAAATTTTGTGGTCATTTCATGCTCGAATTTTTGAATAATATTTTTTGAATAACATTTTATGAAAGTTTAGCAAAAATAGTGTACGAGTGTAAACACAATAACTTTAACGTCTTTAGGTTGATTGTATATATCTATAGCTCGTTGAACAATATTAGGAATTGCTCAAAGACAACCAAAGTGGAAGGCAAGCGCTATACATCAGCGCTATAAGTAAGTGCTATCAATACCATTGTCATCATTGTCGACGTAAAACACACACGCCGTGTTAAAAACACACCTGCCCCAACACCACTTTTTTATTTGCCCCTGTGACACTGGGTAAGTTACTCGGTACGTTCAAAATTGTCTGCTGAGCTAGCCACGCAAACGCTACGGCTTCAACCCACAACGGCGACAGCCCAATTTTATCAGTAGTTTGTATGCTCCAAGTGGCTAAATTATCTTGTAAACGGCTCATTAAATAGGTATTTAATGCCCCACCACCACAGACAAACAACTCGCCTTGCGCACCATCAGTGACGGACACAATGGCATCGCTGACGGATTTAGCGGTAAGCGCCACCAACGTCGCTTGCACATCGGCAGGTGAATACGCCAAATTGGGGAATTGCTGACCCAATTGTTCTAGCATAGCCTCAAGCCAAGCCAAATTAAACTCCTCTCGCCCAGTGCTTTTTGGGAACGGCTTGGCAAAAAATGGGTGGGTCAAAAGCAAATTTAATAGCGGCTCAAGCACTTGTCCGGATTTTCCCCAATCGCCATTGTGATCATAAGCTTGTTGGGTATGACGCTGACACCAAGCATCAATGAGCAAATTTGCCACCCCTGTATCAAATCCAATCACATCATCGCTGCCATCAAGTACGGTGATATTGGCAATACCGCCTAAATTTAAAATCACTTTTGGCATGACTTTATCGGCATGATAAGGCGGTGTAGCAAACATGGCTTGGTGAAACGCAGGCACGAGTGGCGCGCCTTGCCCACCCACTGCCATATCACGGCGCCGAAAATCGCTCACCACCGCAATAGTAGTGCGCTCAGCGAGTACATTCGGGTCAAGCAGTTGCAAGCTAAATGACCACTGTGGGCGATGACGCACAGTTTGCCCATGACAACCAATCGCAGTTACTTCATCAGGGGTCACCTGCGCTTTGTCGAGCAATTGATTGACCAAATTTGCGGCAAACTCAGCATAAAACACACTCGCCCAACCATATACATCAAGTTCGCTCTCGAACGCCAAATTATCATCAGCGATGAGTTGTGCCACCCCGTTTGGTTGGGTGAGCGCTAACAACACGGCGCGTAAATCATCGGGAAACGGCTCGCTTACCGTCGCCAAAATCTCGACAGGCTCATCATTGTCTTCATCAATCTCATAAAACTGGCACAGCACCGCATCGAGTCCGTCAAGGCTGGTGCCACCCATCATGCCAATCACATACGGCGAGTCGGCAAGCGGGTTTTCTTTGGTTGTCATCATATCATCCATGATGTTGGTAAAATGGCTAAAAAATCCTTCATCAAAAGGCAGGTTGGCAGGTAGTCCAGTCGGCAACGTTTGGCTCATAATTATTCTCGTTCGGGCTGTGAAAGTAGAGAGTGCCTTGATTATAGCATACTAAAAGCCTGCCTTACTTTATCTGCAAATTTGCTATAATGGCTAAACTTCACTTTTTTTTAGCCGTTTTAACCCGCGCTTTTTTCGAGGTAAGCATGACCGATTCTACTCATAGATTTTTAACAGCAGAAGAACAACTCAAACTCATCCAACGTGGTACGCACGAAATTATTTCGCAAGACGATTTAATTAAAAAACTCAAAGAAAACCGCCCACTGCGAGTCAAAGCAGGGTTTGACCCGACCGCACCCGATTTGCACTTGGGTCATACGGTTTTAATCAATAAACTCAAGCATTTTCAGGATTTGGGACACCAGGTGTTGTTTTTGATTGGGGATTACACCGCTCGCATTGGCGACCCAACGGGTAAAAATGCCACTCGTCCGCCGTTGTCTGAAGAAAAAATCCTGGAGAATGCCCAAACTTATAAAGAGCAAGTATTTAAAATCCTTGACCCTGCCAAAACCCAAGTGATGTTTAACTCCGAGTGGTTTAGCAAAATGTCGGCAGGCGACATGATTGGTTTGGCAAGCCAGCAAACCGTGTCTCGTATGCTCGAGCGCGATGACTTCTCAAAACGCTATCACAGCCAAACGCCGATTTCGATTCACGAATTTTTGTACCCACTGGTGCAAGGTTATGACTCAGTCGCCATGCAGGCCGATGTTGAGCTAGGTGGTACTGACCAAACCTTTAACCTACTCATGGGTCGCACCTTGCAATCTCGCTATGGTCAAGTGCCACAAGTCTGTATCACCGTGCCGATTTTGGAAGGCTTAGACGGCGTACAAAAAATGAGCAAATCGCTTGGCAATTACATCGGCATTTATGACAGCGCAGGCTCCATGTACCAAAAAATCTTGTCCATGCCAGACACTTTGATTGCGCGTTATTTTGAGCTACTTAGCTTCAAACCCATGGATGAAGTCGAAGCCTTGCTAAAAGACATCGAAAACGGGCGCAATCCGCAAGAAGTCAAACGTATTTTGGCACTAGAGCTGATTGAGCGTTTCCATGACAAAGAAGCCGCCGAAAACGCGCACAAATCAGCAGGCAATCGCTTGGTAGAAGGTGAGTTGCCAGTGGATTTGCCAGAAGTGACGATTAGCCTTGATGGGCAAGCGCAGTTATTTATCACCCAAGTGTTAAACCAAGCCAATTTGGTAAAAAACTCAGCGCAAGCGAAAGACTTTTTGAAAAACCAATCGGTGAAAGTGGATGGGCAGGTGGTGGATGCAGGATTTGCCCTCACTGCAGGACAAACGGTGGTCATTCAAGCAGGCAAAAAAGCGTATGCCAAAGTGACGATTTCCTAAAGTATATTGCTTAACCAATGGTTTTATTTTAAAATGTAGTGACAATATCACTACATTTTTGCTTTTTATAGAGGTCAGTAGCTATGACACAATCAACTATGTATCAATTTCGACTTGATGCCAATGAAAAGCGCCAAGCCTTTGAAGTGTTTGACGAACTGGGTATTAAGCCTGCGCAAGCGATTCGTCTATTTTTACGTCAAGTTACGGCAACAAAGTCTATTCCGTTTGACGTCGCAATTCCTAACGCCACCACGCAACGTGCGATGCAAGACGTTGAAGCCATGATTGCAGACAAGCAAGCCCGATTTAGCAGTAACAAGGAATTGTTTGATGCCCTCGAAAAAGCCGATTAATTCAAAACGCACGAATTTACCAAGAGCCTCAGATTTTACCAAAGATTTTTTGAATGATTGGCAAAGGCTAGTGAAAACAGGGCGTTATGACATGGTCAGGCTCAAAGAAGTCATGCTGTTATTAATTGCCAATAATGAGCCGTTAGGGGCAGAGTGGAAAGACCATGAACTAAAAGGAAATTGGGCAGGATTTCGAGAGTTACATGTGGGTGGCGATTTTTTATTAATCTACAAAATTCAAACCATCACAAAATTTGAAACAGTTTATTTTACTCGTGCAGGAACACATAACGAATTATTTGAATAAAAAGGGATTTAAAAATGAAAGCCATCTTCCTCGACCGAGCCACCTTTTCCGCTGATTTAGCATTAGCACCCCCACACGAACTGAGCGACTATCAAGTGTATGCGCAAACGCCCAATGACCCCAAAATCATCATTGAGCGTTGCCAAGACGCGGATATTGTCATCACCAATAAAGTTGAGCTTACCGCCGAAATTATCGCGCAGCTCCCAAAGCTCAAACTCATCCAACTGACCGCCACAGGGATGAACAACGTCGATAAAGACGCTTGTGACAAGCACGGCATTACTGTTAAAAACGTCGCAGGCTATGCGGTCAAAAGCGTCCCCGAGCATACCTTTATGCTGATACTCTCAGCCATGCGAGCGGCTCGCCACTATCATCATGAAGTGGTCAAGGGTGACTGGCAAAAAGATGGTCGCTTTTGTCTGCTCGATACACCACTCATTGACCTTGAAAGCAAAACGCTGGGCATTATTGGCTATGGCACGATTGGCAAACGGGTTGGGGAAATTGCCAAAGTCTTTGGTATGACAGTATTGATAGCCGAACACCAAAACAAACCGCCAAGAAATAGCGACTATAGCGCGTTTGATGATGTCCTTGCTCAGTCCGATGTCATTACCCTGCATTGTCCATTGACCGAGCAAACGCAGCATTTAGTGAATGCCGATAGCATTGCCAAGATGACAAAAAAACCGTTGATTATCAATGTCGCGCGCGGTGGCGTGGTCGATAGTCAGGCAGTGGCTGATGCCGTTACACAAGGTAAATTATTGGGCTATGGGGCAGATGTGTTTGAATATGAACCGATTAAAGACAACGACCCATTACTCACACTTAAAGACCACCCAAGAGTGATTTTTACCCCCCATAATGCGTGGGGAAGCGTCAATGCCCAGCTTAACCTATGGGACATACTGTGTCAGCAAGTGCAAGAGTTTATCCAACTATCGCATAAGGGAAAATAACGAAAATAACGGAAAATAAATATGACAAGTAAACTGCAATTTCAGGACCTAATTATCGGCACAGGTAAAACTGCCGAGCGTGGGGCACTGATTACCGCGCATTACACGGGCTATCTGCCAGATGGCACGGTATTTGACTCATCGCATCACCGCGGGCAACCCTTTGAAGCTGTGATTGGCACAGGGCGGGTGATTAAAGGTTGGGACGTGGGCGTTTTGGGTGGCGAATACGCCCAAAAAATCGGCTATCAAGCCCAAGTTGAAAACCCTGCCAATCTCATAGCCATGCAAGTTGGTGGCAAGCGCAAACTCATTGTGCCAAGTCACTTGGCGTATGGTGAGCGCCAAATCGGAAAAATCCCGCCAAATTCAGACTTAACCTTTGAAATTGAATTATTGGATGTCAAAACTCGTGATTGAGATTACATTGGGTATTTATCAGCACTACAAAGGCAATCTGTATCAAGTGCTGCACATCGCCAAACATAGCGAAACTGAAGAGGAGTTGGTCGTCTACCGTGCGCTCTACCAAGCGTATGGGGTTTGGGTGCGACCGCTTGCGATGTTTGCCGAAACGGTGGAAGTCAATGGCGAAGCTGTGCCAAGATTTAAGCTGATAAAACCGCTAGACAGTTAAGTTTGGCGGTAATTGATATAAAAATAACCGACAACAAAAAACCCCAAACTAATAAGCTTGGGGTTAATCGATTTATACCTAAGACAAATGATGGTGGCGTGGGGCAGGATCGAACTGCCGACACACGGATTTTCAATCCGTTGCTCTACCGACTGAGCTACCGCGCCATGTTTGTCAGCATCAGTATTTGAGCGGCTATTAAACTAAAAATCGCCAAAGGTGTCAAGCACTATTTTAAACTTTTTGCAAAAAGTTGCTAGTAACTGGCAAAATACCCATTTATATCAACTCGTACATGGCTAAAATACGATGAATCGCACCGCAGCCCGGTACAAACTTGGTATTGCCTTTTTTGCGCTCAATGTCGGTGACTTGTTTGACAAATTTGGGGGCAAGACCGCGCCCGCGATTGGCAGGATGTAGTACGATGTACTGTAGCAAGCGGCTAGACTCGATGCCTTCATTGAAGCAGCCAATCGCGGCAATCGGTTTTTCATTAAACATCCCCAAATAAAGGATATCACCTTTGGCGAAGGCCTTTTCAAAAAACGCCACAGCATCACGACCTGTAGTAAACTCAGGCGAGCTGTCGTACAATTTTTCCACCCGCAATTTGAGTTCAGGGTCGTCAATGCTGTTGTTTTCAAAGTTATTGATGGCAACGGATTCTAATGGCATAAAGCCCTCCTTGTTAATTAGCTCACGTTTTAATTAGCGCACGTTTTAATTAGCGCATGGTGATTTAGTATAAAATAGTCACTAGGATACCAACAAACTTATAAGTGTTATTCCGTGTTTTTTGCTAAAAATAAAAGCTTGCAAGGCGTTGGTAAGGCGTTGGCAAGCCGTGATGGCTTTTTTAGCTTAACCAAATCTTGGATAGACTCTGTGAAATGATGATGTGTTTTTCAAAACAACCTGCTCGATGCCGTCCACTAACGGCGGGCGAAAAAGTCATCGCGGGTAGCGTATTTGGTGATACGTTACAGCTTGATAGTATACGCCTAAAAACCGCATGGTGGGTGCTCAAAGGCTATGCGGTCAGTCCCAACGGTCATGTGTATTTTCATCCAGCAGATTTTTGTGATGATTTTAGTCAGCAAAATGTCTATCTGCGCGCGTGGCTGGTACATGAATTGACCCATGTTTGGCAAATCCAACAAGGCATTAAGGTGTTTCGCCGCGCCCTGCTTAATCGGCGCTATCGCTACGAGCTGCAAGCCAATAAGCCATTTGGTCGTTATGGCATAGAGCAGCAAGCGCGTATGGTGGAAGATTATTATCGAAAACGTGAGCTCAAACAGGATTATGAGCCATTACTCGCCTTTATTCCGTTTGCCAGTTTACAGTCTGCCACCGCTTAGCGTTATCAACTCTCTGTGTCGCTGTCACTACCTAATGTTTGTAGCGATTGCGGTGGTTTTTTTAGCATAATTGCGGGATAGATGGGTGTCTTAAGGTTCAGTTAAGCTAAATCTGTATGATAGCCTCATCCTAAATTTAGTTATTATATAATGGCTATTTTTTGGTGCATTTGGATAAGGTGAGTAATCGTATGTCAGTGAATAACTCTCGATGGGTAGCATGGCGTCAGCAAGGTATTAATGCTTATGTGATGATGGGTATTGTCGCGCTATTTTTGACCCTGACCGCAAACGTTACTTTCTTTGATAAAGCCACTGAAGTCTATCCGTTTGCCCAGCATATTGGGTTTATCGGCTCATTGCCGTTGGTACTATGTGGTGTGATGCTACTGGTTATTGTGCTGCTTAGCTATCGTTATACCCTTAAAGCGGTATTGATTTTTTTGCTATTGACCGCGGCAGTCACGGCGTATTTTACTGATACCTATGGCACTGTCTATGATGTCAATATGCTACAAAACGCGCTACAAACCGATAAAGCAGAAAGCGCTGATTTGTTTAACGTCAATTTTATCTTACGCATTTTATTGCTTGGGGTATTGCCTAGTGTGTGGGTGGTGTGGCAAAAGGTCACATTTCCGCCCATTAAGCGCAGCATATTGCAGCGCGGCTTGACGTATTTGGTCAGCCTTGGCTTGGTGGTGTTACCGATTTTGGCGATGAGTAAAAATTACGCCAGTTTTTTCCGTGAGCATAAACAGCTTCGTAGCTATACCAATCCTGCAACCCCTGTCTATGCACTGGGTAAACTTGCCAGTATACAGCTCAAACAAGCACAAGCTCCCAAAACCCAAATCATGCATGCCACCGATGCGGTACAGGTGAGCAATCCCAGCACCCGTAAGCCAAAACTGGTGGTATTGGTGGTCGGGGAAACCGCGCGCGGCGACCATGTGCAGCTAAATGGGTATAACCGAACCACCTTCCCGCAGATGGCAGCGACGGCTGGGGTAACTAATTTTAACCAAGTCATCGCCTGTGGTACCTCAACCGCTTATTCGGTGCCTTGTATGTTTAGTTATGTCGGTATGAAAGACTACGATGTGGATACCGCCAACTACCAAGAAAACGTACTTGATACCTTACATCGCCTAAAGGTCAATATCTTGTGGCGTGATAACAACTCAAGCTCAAAAGGCGTCACTAATCGTTTGCCCGCGGCAGATTTTGTCGATTATAAAACCGCGCGCAACAATACGATGTGTAATACCAACCCCTATGGCGAGTGCCGCGATGTGGGTATGCTAGTAGGCTTAGATGACTACGTCAAACAACTAGCTAACCAGAATACGCTTAACCAGGACACCCTAATTGTGCTGCACCAAATGGGTAATCACGGACCTGCGTATTTTAAACGATATGATAAGCAATTTGAAAAATTCACCCCAGTCTGCCAAAGCAATGAACTTGCCAAATGCGACCCACAAAGCGTGATTAATGCCTTTGACAATGCGCTACTTGCCACCGATGACTTTTTGGCAAAAACGGTGAACTGGTTAGGCAAATATGACAGCACCCACCAAGTAGCGATGCTGTATGTCAGTGACCACGGTGAAAGTCTGGGCGAAAATGGCATTTATTTACATGGTATGCCTTATAAAATCGCACCTAAAGCGCAAAAACACGTCGCATCGATGTTTTGGGCAGGTAAACACTCAGGCATTCAAGCAGTGCCATCTAATACTGAGCTCACCCATGATGCTATTACCCCAACCTTGTTAAAACTGTTTGATGTGCGTGCGCAAACCGTACAAGGCAAACCCTTGTTTATCAAGTAAAGTTATCCAGTAAAGTTATCCAGTAAAGCTATTTGGGTAATTAGAGCCATTTAAGTAATGTTAGACATAACAAGTGCGTCCAACTCCAGCGACAGTGATGGCAAGATAGATGGTTCAAAATAGATGAGTATACAGATCGCTAAATTAAAAAATTTTGCCAGTAGGCAGACCGCGCTCGGACTGGTGCTGGCGATTATCTTTACGCTAACGCTGGAGCACAGCGCCATTGATGTAGCCATCAGTCAGTATTTTTATTCCCCCACAGATGGCTGGCTGCTTGCCAAAGAGTCACTACTCCCTAACTTAATTTTTTATACCATTCCCAAAAGATTATTAATTGCGTTTGAAATCTATATGGCAATCGCATGGCTACAACGCTACTTATTACAACGCCATCCATCAAGTCACTGGCTTGCCAAGCAACAGGTATGGTTTAAGCCTTTTAAGCGACTATCACTGACCGAAATGGGCTATCTATTCGTCGTGATGGTATTGGTACCTTTGATTATCGCATCGCTTAAAGGGGTGACGCATGTGGTGTGTCCCAATCACTTGCAAATTTTTGGCGGTGAATATCGCTATCTCACGATACTAGAAGATATCCAAGCCGGCACCCGCTCAAAATGTTTCCCTGCGGCGCATGCCAGTGCTGGGTTTGCCCTGTATGCTTGGGCGTTTATCCCAAGTCTTTGGCACAAGCGCTGGCAAATCGCAGCGATGGTGACGGTGATAGCTTGGCTAATGGGTGGGTATAAAATGTTGATAGGTGACCATTTTTTCAGTCATACGCTAGTATCTATGAGCTTGGCATGGGGGATTTGCGCGGCAGTGGCATGGGCTTGGTGTCGGTTCTACGCCAAAGATGCATCCGCAAAAAATTCATAATGCTAACAGTTCATCGTATAAAAGCATAAAGGTATAAAAAAGCGTTGAGGAATACCCCACGCTTTTTTTGGTTTCATGGCTAGCTTAACCGATTGATGGTCATCACTACTTTATAGCCACCCGGATGACTGGCAGTTAAGCGAGAAGGCAGTTTATCGTTACTGTTGCTATAGCTAAAGCTGGCTGTCCAATCGCCATTTTGGGCACTGATTAGACGATTAGTGCTGTCTTTTTTACCATTGGCATCACTGGGTGCTGGCTGTCCTTGAATCCAGTAAGGCAGCTGTGAGATGGGCGCTTGCCAACCGGTTGCACGTAATAGCAATTCTTCAGGGTTAGCGGCATTGATGGTGCCTTTTTCGTTGGTTAACGTCGCAGATTGACCATTGTAGCTGATTTTGGTTTGACCGGCATTCATCGCACCGGCAATCTCAATCGCAAAGTTCTGACCTTGCTGTGTCCAAATATAAAACGCACTGCCTGCCTGCTGCGGCGTGGTCATGCCAATTTTACCATTGATGGTAAATTGCGCGCTTGATAGCGTACTTGTGTCCGCTTGCTCAGTAGTGGTAGTCGATGGCGCCGTGGCAGTTTGGGTATTGACCATAGGGGTTGTCATCCCTGTGGCGACAGGCTTGGCTGGGATTGGCTTAGTTGTTGCCTGTACTGACTGACAGCCTGTTAGCAGCATACTACTGATGCCCAAACAGGCAATAGTTAACCCCGTGACTTTGCTGGTGACCGCTGGTAATAAATGCATAATATCCTCAAATGTTAATCAAATTTGTTAATCAAGTTTTCATCAAATGTTAACTGGTTTTGCTCAAGTATGATTGTTTAAAAAACTGATGGGTAAACTATAAATAGCCATTGTTAAGCCTGTTTTGCTTAACTGCTCAAATTGGTGAAAAAGCGGTTATTATTTATCTCTCGTTTTCCTGCTATTTACCTGTCATCTATCTGCTTTACAACCTTCATTGCTCGCTAGTCGTCATGCTTAGAGACGATTTTAGACAGCGCTATTGTAGATTTTCGGGTTGATAACCGAGTTCATTGACCAAAATTTGGTTGATGCGAGCCGCTTCTTTTTGGTTGCCCAAATTTAAGTAAGCTTGTTGTAGCAGCAGGCCGCTAATCACATCGGGTACGATATCAAAATTATCTGATAACAGACTAATGACGATAGCGTTATCAGACTGATGCAGCGCTTGTTGCGACAATATTTGCCGCGCCTTTAAACCGACTTCTTTGTCATTGATTAATGCCGTCAGTAGGGCGGTCACCTCTTCATTATTTTGTTTTAAATTGACCAAGGTTTGCGCATATTCGAGTTGATAATCCACATTTGTCGGTGCAAGGCGAATCAACTCTTTTAACAGTCGCAGTTTACTGACGTCATCATCATCGGGCAGTAACAATACCTTGGCAAATAAAATATCGGTATTATTGGGTAAACTGGTTTGTGCGCTATTAAGTAAAGCTAACGCTTGCGCGGTTTGGTTATTTTTTTGCAAAATGTTGGCTTGCATGATGTAGCTTTGCGGTGCAAAACTGTCAAATTGTTCCCGTAATTTGATGCTACTGGCAATCGCTTCCTCAAAACGATTTTGCGAGATTAATAAATCAATCTGTTGCTGTCTGGCTTTGAGCACCAAGTCAGGTTGCATCACTTTGCCATAGTAGCCAATCGCATCATTGAGTAGGTTCTGGCGTTCGGCACTGACAGCCAAATAATAATTGGCTTGGTCCTTAAAGTTGGGGCTGGCAATCAACGCTTTGAGCAAGCGATCTGCTGCGGCGTATTTTTTTAAATCAATACCCACCAAAGCGGCCAGTAGTTTGATTTCTTCATCTGCCAAAAACTGCTGATTAGTACGGGCATTGAGCTGTTGCCAGACCTGCGCGCTTTTGCCTTGCTTTAGCATATAGCGAATTTGATAGACAAATAGCGCTTTATTGTCAGGCACGGTTTTACGCGCCTGCGCAATAAACACAATCACTTGATTACTGGGCGATAACGCTTGCAGAATATCTGCTTTTAACGTCAAAAAAGCCGGGCTTTTTGGGTTGGTTTTAAGCGCCCGATTAATCGCCACTAACGCGGCTTTGGGCTGTTGAAACTGTAGCAACAGACCTGCTTTCATGACCAGTAGTGAAGGGTTGTTTTTGATGTCTAATCGATTGAGCGTAGCAAGCAGTTCAGCTTGGTCACGGGTTTCGGTGGGATAAATCCCAATCAAAATCTGACTTAAATCAGCGTCAGGATCGTACTGTAAAATTTGATTGAGCTTTTCACCGGCTAATTCATACTCGTGCGCTTTGAGTGCCAAATGGGTCACATAAAAAATCGCCGGCACATGGTCAGGGTTTTGCTGCTGCCAAGCGTTGGCAAAAGCGAGCGACAACTGTGGCGGTTCATTTTGTAAAGATAAACCCAGTGCGCGTTCAAAGACGGGGGCAGCATCCGCTAAAAAAGACTGCTGCTTATAGGTCGCTAACGCCTGATCGATACGACCGCGA
Source organism: Moraxella sp. CTOTU47616 (assembly GCF_032017465.1). Lineage (NCBI taxonomy): Bacteria > Pseudomonadati > Pseudomonadota > Gammaproteobacteria > Moraxellales > Moraxellaceae > Moraxella > Moraxella sp. CTOTU47616. Next base: position 47,537 of record NZ_DALZPU010000007.1, on the reverse strand, counting down.
TCTGCGGCAAACTCTGCCATCAAAATCGCATACAGGCTGGGCTGGGTGACGGCATTGGCAACATTTTTCTCTAGGCTAGTAGGTTGCAATATCGGCGGCGTAGGACGCGCCGTAGGTTTGGCAGCAGCTTTGTGGGTGCTGACCACAGCACTCGGCTTATTAACAGACTGACTAGCGGATGCAAAATTTGCCCCCGCACTAAAAACCGCTGGGCTAAACAATAAGCTCGCCAACGTGAGCGTAGTCGCGACTACATTTTTGCCTAAAGCAGTAAAATTAAATACATCAAGTGGTTTTAGGTTAGATTTCAGATTAGGCTTTAGTTTGACAAAGAGTTGATACGGTGTTGATAAATGCATCGGTAAATAAATCGATAAACAATAAGGCTTGACATATTTCGACGCAAAAAAGCGTGGATTGATGGTACAACCACGCATAGCACAACAAGCCGATGAAATAACCGCTGGAAACAACTTTCGCATTTAGCTCGCTTGGACAGTAACGTACCTAAAAATCACAGTCAGTATTACAATCAGTGACAAGTAAGATGTAACAAAATGTTCATGATAAAATTGAATTATACGGCTACGACGGGTTCAACTATGTAGAATTATGGTTAAATCGTATGGGTAAATAGCAACCAAACGAGCAGATGTGGCAGAGTTAAGTAAAAAAATACCATAATAGCTCGACTGACTGTTCAAAATTCTAGGCATGCTAGACATGTTAATGCGTTAAATTGTAATGCTTTAAAGCGTGGCTAAAGAATTTCCCTGAATCAAAAAAGCAGGATGTTTTTCATTTGTTATTAGCAATGGTATAATAATCCACTTTTCTACTTTACTTTTATTAAGTGGTTATTATTAAGTTGCTGTAGGTTTGTTGATATTGCCACTTTTCCCCCTGTGTTATCAAGCATGACAAATGTCGATAGGCTGATATGGGCTGGATGTCGCTTAGCTAGCACACTTAGCTAGCAAACTTGGGTTCACAAAAATCGGCTTTGATAAACGCGGTCATTTTTAAGGTCATTACGTTATATGCAGCTTCTGGTTATTGGGTTAAATCATAAAACAGCGCCAGTTGCCATGCGTGAGCAATTGGCGTTTGCTGCTGAAGATTTGCCGATTGCCCTAGATTCGCTCAAAGCGATCACCCAAGGCGCGGTGATTTTATCGACCTGCAACCGCACTGAAATCTATGCGCTAGCCCCCGAAGGACAGACCCTTACTAGTACGATGTCACAAGTGATTGAATGGCTAGCGGCTTTTAAAAACACGCCCATGCAAAAAATCGCGCCACACCTGTATCAATATCAAAATAACCATGCACTGCTACATTGGGTACGGGTAGCGTCTGGGCTAGACTCGATGATTTTGGGCGAGCCGCAGATTTTGGGACAAATCAAACAGGCGGTGCGCCAATCCCGTGCCAAAGAAGCTATCTCGAGTAAGCTTAGCTGGGTGATTCAGCAGGTATTTGCCGCCGCCAAACAAGTGCGTAACGAAACGCGGGTAGGCTCACAAGCGGTGTCGTTAGGCTTTGCCGCCGCCAAATTGGTGACCCAAATTTTTCAAAAACCTAGCAACAACACTTTGCTGGTGGTCGCGGCAGGTGAGATGAATCGGTTGGTTGCGACCAATATTGCAGGTTTAGGTGTCGGCAAAGTCATCATCTGTAATCGTAGTCCTGAGCGTGCCGCGCTGCTTGCCTCTGAGCTTGAAACGATTGTGCCGCAGATTGAGATTACCCCGCTTGATCAATTACCCAGCGTGTTGCCGCAAGCGGATATTGTAACCAGCTGTAGCGGTAGCTTATATACCTTGATTGATAAAACCATGGTGAAACAGGCGTTAAAACAGCGCCGTCATCAGCCCATGTTAATGATTGATTTGGCCGTGCCTCGCGATATTGACCCTACCGTCAGTGAGCTAGATGACGTGTATTTATACTCAATCGATGATTTACAACATGTGATTGCAGGCAACCTTGAACAGCGTCGCCAAGCTGCCGTAGAAGCAGAATTATTGGTGAGCCAAATCGTGGTGGCGATTGAGCGCAAATACTTGGTGCGCCAAGTGGGTCAGGATATTCAGCAGTACCGTGAGCAAGCCAAACACCATGCGGATATGATTTTAAGCCAATCCTTACAGCAGCTTGCCGATGGTCATGCAGCCGAAGCCGTGTTAACCGAACTGACCCGTAAACTCACCCAAACGTTAACCCATGCACCCTCTAAACTATTGCGAGAAACGGCCAGCGAACAGCCCGTAGAAACCGTCAATTTTGTCGCACAACATCTGACCCATGCCTTTCGCAAAGACAAATGCCCCTATCTCACCCATAACAACACCCTGCTTGATGACGAGCCAGCGTCACCGTCTTTTGACAATCAATAATTAACAAGCAATAATTTTCCTATTGCTGAGCTTTTAAGCCCAAGTTTTTAAGCGCAAGTTTTCGCTACAAGCGGCGGCTAGCTTTTTTGCATCAAATTTGTAATACTTAAAATTGCTCTGCTAACTCTGATAACAATGGCGTCGATTAGGATTTGCTATGTTTACTTGCCCACCGATACTACCGTATTTTACCCCACTGCCTGTGCTTAGCCTGCAAGGCGAAGCCAATCTTGGCATACCCGCTTGGTTAGCAGTAGTGGAAGCGGACTTGGATAAGGCGTTGGTATCTGGCACACCGATTCGCCAAGTCGTCATGGGGCGCTGCTGTGCGATTGATAGTATGATGGCAGCCTTATTTGAGTTGTATGAACTCGATCAAACCGATTTGACGCTGTTTGCCACAGGAGGGTATGGGCGTGGGGAGTTGCACCCGTTTTCGGATGTGGATTTATTGCTGTTAAGTCCAAACCCGATTGATGAAGCATTGAATCAAAAAATTTCGCCGTTCGTCGCCAAGCTTTGGGATATTGGGATTGATCCTGCTTTGGTGGTGCGCTCCGTTGAAGAATGCGATGAGGCTTGTCACGATGATATCACGGTAGCAACAAGTCTGTTAGAAGCACGAATTTTGGTAGGCAATGTTGCCCAAGCTGGGTTGCCGATGCAGCTACTCAATAAAAACTGGTCACAAACCAAGTTTTATGAGGCCAAAATGGCAGAAGCCAAAGAGCGCTATCTTAAACATAATTCGACGGAGTATAACCTAGAGCCTGACCTTAAAAACGCGCCTGGGGGCTTGCGAGATATTCATACTGTCGGCTGGATTAGTAAGCGCTATTTTCGCGTGACAAACTTGTTTGGACTGGTGCAGCAAGAATTTATTACCGAAAAAGAATTTGATGAGCTGCAAGAAGCAGAAGATTTTTTGTGGTTGATTCGCCATCATCTGCACAAAATTGCCAAACGCAATGAAAACCGTGTTTTATTTGACTATCAGCGCCTGATTGCTGAGCGCATCGGTTACCGTGACAATTCGCATCCCAATGCCGCAGTTGAGCAGTTTATGCGCGATTATTACCGCTATGCCATGTCAAACTCAACATTGTCTGAAATGCTCACCCAGCACTACTATGAAACGTTGATTGAGGCGCGTCTACCTGATGAACAGCGCCCGGTGAGAAAGGTGATTAATGAGCGCTTCAAACTGGTCGGTGATCGCATTGCGGTGACGCATACGCGGGTGTTTGCCCAACATCCGACCGCGATTTTAGAAATGTTTTTGTTGATGGGTCAGCAAAATATTCGCCATATTCGTACCCGCACGCTAAGGATTTTGAAAATCGCTGCACGCGGCATTGATGAGCATTTTCGCAATGATCCCGTCAATAAAGCTATGTTTATGGACAATCTCAAAGAGCAAAATCTGCTATTTTGGCGACTGCGAGTCATGAAACGTTATGGCGTGCTAGGTAGCTATTTGCCTGCTTTTGGGCAAATTACTGGGTTGATGCAATATGACTTATTCCACCGTTATACGGTGGATGCCCATATTTTGATGTTGATACGTATGTTGCACCGCTTTACCGATGACAATTATGTTGATACCTATCCGCTTGTCAGTGGTATCTACCGCCGTATTGACCGTAAAGAGATGCTGGTGTTGGCCGCGATTTTTCATGATATTGCCAAAGGTCGGGGCGGTGACCACAGTGAACTTGGTGAGCAAGATGCCATCAAGTTTTGCTTGTCCCATGGCTTGAGCCAAGCCGATGCCGAGCTTGTCGGCTGGTTGGTGTCTCAGCATTTATTGATGTCGATGACCGCGCAGAAAAAAGACATCTCTGACCCCGAAGTTGTCGCAGAATTTGCCGATAAAGTCGGAAATGTGACTTATTTGAATTATTTGTATGTGCTCACCGTTGCCGATATGAATGCCACCAACCCACAGCTTTGGAACAGTTGGCGCGCAACCTTGATGCGTCAACTATATACCCAAACCCGCCGTATCCTGCGGGCTGATATCGATGCGCCGATGAACCGCCAAGACATGATTGCCAGTAACAAGCAAAGTGCCCGTGATTTGCTAGCGGTTGATAATGGCTTGGCTGACATTGAAAGCCTGTGGGACGGGCTAGGGGAAGAGTATTTTTTGCGTGAAGTCCCAAGCGATATTGTTTGGCATTCCAAAGCCATCATGGCGCATGATGAGGTACAAAAACAACGCACAGAGAGCGAGCAACCCGAGCCGCTGATTATTTTGCGTGAACATCGTGAGTTGGCACTCGATGCTGTGCAAGTGTTTATCTATACCCATGACCAATCCAATTTATTTGCGGTGACCATGACCGTGTTTGACCAAATGGATTTGGACGTACTCGATGCGCGCGTCATCACCGCCTCGCGAGATTTTGCCCTAGATTCTTACGTACTGCTTGACCGACATGGCACACTGCTCACTGATACCGAGCGCCAAACTGAGCTCGTTGAGCGTCTAAAACAAGCCTTTATTAGCCCAACGCTGCCTGAGGTGGCGCAGCGACGCATGCCCAGACAGCTCAAGCATTTTCATGTGCCCACCAAAGTGTCTTTTAGTTTTAACCCGCAATCCAATCAGCATATGATGATTTTGGAAACCCTTGACCAGCCAGCCTTGCTTGCGCGTGTGGGGCAGGTGTTTTTGGCGCATGATATTGAAGTGCATTTTGCCCGCATTACCACATTGGGTGAGCGCGCCGAAGATATGTTCTTTATCACTGACCATGAAGACAAACCGCTATCGGATGAGCGACTAGAAAAACTCAAACAGGCATTGGTAGAAACGCTGAATGTCAGTTAACTTGTCAGTGGAAAAATTCGGTGGCAAGCAAGCCCAATCGTAAGCCTAAGTGCAAGCCCAATTACAAGTAAGCTACTGGGTTTGATTACTTTTGGTTGCGCGCCAAATACACCATTAGGCAAACCATGGCAATGAGCGCGATACCTGCCCCTACATAACCCACCATCGCCAGTCCTAGGCTGGCAATCACCAATCCACCGACGAACGCGCCGCCGCCGATACCGATGTTATAAATTCCTGAAAAAATTGACATCGCTACATCAGTGGCATTCGGCGCAAGCTGCAATACGCGTAGCTGCAAAGCAAGGCTAATCGCCGTAATTGCCAAGCCCCATAGCATCGCTAAGGCAAGCCATAAGATTGGCACATGGGGCAGCCAAGCGGATGCCAACAACGAAAACAGCAGCGTTGCCATCGCGCTAATCAAAAACGCCCGTGGAAAACGGTCATAAAAGTGCCCAAATAGCCAGCTCGCTAGCAACCCTGCCACCCCAAAACTCAGCAAAATCACCGTGGCAAATTGCTGACTAAACTGACTAATCGTCAGCATATAAGGCTCAATATAACTATATGCCGTAAAGTGTGCCGTCACACATAGCACAGTGAGTGTATAGACAGTGAGCAAGGGGATATTATTAAAAATACTGGGTAAACTTGCCGCTGAGCCGACATCTTTGCTCGGCAGTTTTGGTAAAATCCACCACACCATAATCATTGCCAACAGCGCAGCCGCGCCAATCGTACCAAACGTCATCCGCCACCCAAGCCACTGCCCAACCATCCGACCTAACGGCAGCCCAAGCACCGTCGCCAGCGCGCTACCCATCGACAGTAGCCCCAAGGCCTTGGTTTGACGATCTTTGGGCGCCACACGCACCACAAGGCTTGCGGTAATTGACCAAAACACCGCATGCGCTAGCGCAATCAATGCCCGTCCAACCAACAGCATGGCAAAACTTTGCGCCATCACCGACACCGCATGCCCCCCGATAAAGATAACAAATAATGCTATCAATAGCTTGCGCCGTTCGATACGGGCAGTGACAAGCATGGCAGGGAGCGACAAAATAGCCACAATCCAAGCATAGATGGTGATCATATGCCCCACCGTTTCTACCGGCATAGCAAAGCTATGACCAATGTCAGACAGCAGCGCAATTGGCACAAATTCGGTGGTATTAAAAATAAATGCCGAAATCGCCATGACAATCACGCGCCACTGGCGAATTTGGTTGGGATAGTTGGGATTGGACTGGGTGTGTTGACGTAACTGGTGAAAATGACTCATTGCGGACAGGATGGCTAAGGCTGATGGCATACCTTAGCGGCTCACTCTATAAAATAAAAGCAATTTTACGTTATTTTATGATGAAAATAACTTTGACAGTAAAAAATCGACTCATAGGGTATCGCGATAACCCAATGCAGAGCGGATAAATTACTCATACAGTCATCCGCTATACCCACTAGCCAAGCCACATAGGGATGAGGGGTTAGAAAACTGGCAGTCAATCTAACTATTTACCTTTGGACAAAATCGCCACTTGACGGATATAAGTGTGTAAATCAGCCACACTCTCTTCCATCAGTTCATCATCTTGGGTGTATTCGGCGTAGGCAATCCAAATCAGTAGCTGCTTGATGGTGTTGAATTCACTGTCAAAAAAGGTTTTGGTAAATTGTTTTAAGGTATTGTCATCTTGCAAATTTAGGCGCGTTTGCCAACTTTCAATTTTGGCTTGTTGCTCAGGGCTAAAGGTATGGCGAAATAAAAATTCGACAATCGCATGCGGTTCTTCTTCAGCCAGTAATTTGCCCAAACGCTTGATGTGACGTTTACGTGCTTCATGGCTGGTGATATCGGCAAGCTGCAGCAAGTCATCCAAAAAAAACTCACTGGCAGGGAGTGCCTTCATTTGTTTTTTTGACAAATTGGCAAGCGGCTCAGCCAGTCGCTGTAGGCGTTCATGGGCTTTTTTTAGTTCGGTACGGCTAACCGCCATATCCATTTCAGCAAAATTAATCATTTATCAATCTCAAAGTTATCAATCATCAGTACAAAGTTGATTCAAAACGTGCTACCAGCGATTTTTTTCACGGTGCTTGATACGTACTACCATCTCTTTGGGTAGCGACTGGGTCAGTGATTCGCCCAATTTCTCTGCGATATACACAGAGCGGTGTTTGCCCCCAGTACAGCCGATAGCGATGGTCACGGTATGGCGATTGTTGTGCAAAAAAGGCGGCAGCCATTTTTTAAAAAAAGCGATAATATCATTCGCCATGTCATCTACTTCGCTATAGTCATCAAAAAATGCTTTGACATCATCATCTAACCCTGTCTGGTTGCGCAGTTCAATCTTCCAATGGGGGTTTGGTAGGGTACGCACATCAAAAATAAAATCGGCATCAATCGGTGCCCCATATTTAAACCCAAAGGATAAAATATTGACGGTTACCGCATTATCCACGCCCAAATGATCGCGGATGACTTCTTTGAGTTGGTGGATATTAAGCAGGCTTGTGTCAATTTTGATATCAGCGCGGATGGCAATCGGCTCTAAAATATCGATTTCTTTTTTGATGGCATTGGGTAGATTACCCGACACCGCCATTAACGGATGCAGACGGCGCGTGGCATCAAACCGTGCCACCAGGACGCTTTCTTGGGCAGTCACATACAGTATTTTAATCGCCGGTTTGCTATAAGTCTCTATCAGCTTATGATAAACCTCGGCAAACCGCGATAAGTCCGCTTGTGGCGAGCGTACATCGATACCAATAGCGATTTTATAAATTTGGCTGTCATGTACAAGTTTATCAATGGCACTAGGGACTAGCGAAAGTGGCAAATTATCAATTGGATAATAGCCAAAGTCTTCCATAATATTGAGAACCGATGTCTTACCCGAGCCTGAACGTCCTGAAACAATGATAACTTGTAGCGTTGACATAGTTAATCCTTCACAGATGCGGTGGTAGGTTGTCGATTAAAATCACTAGCCGATTGCTGACCCAATTGCTGATTCAATTCCGGACTAAATTCCTGATTTAACTCCCGGCTAAACTCTAAATTATCTAAAAGCCGTGTTTTCTTGCCCAAAAAAGCGGCGGTCAAAATTACCAAGTCTTTATCAGTGGGCTTCGGCGGTTGTAATAAGCGATTTTTAACTTCCAAATAATCCACTTTAAAGCCTGAATCAGCCACCGTCACGCGATTTAACTTATCGATTGCGCCGGCAATAATTTTGTCAAAATCGGCAAAATTGGCAGTTGTTAACTCATTGGCAAGCTGTTGCAAGCTTTTTTGCAAGGTTGGGGCAAGTTGACGTTCTGCTTCGCTTAGGTATTGATTGCGAGACGATAATGCCAAACCGTCCTCAGCCCGCACGATATCTACCCCGACAATCTCAATCGGGAAATTTAGCTCAGCGACCAACTGGCGGATAATCGCAAGTTGTTGATAGTCTTTTTTGCCAAAAACAGCCATGTCAGGTTGGACGATATTAAACAGTTTACTGACCACCAAGCCGACACCATCAAAGTGGGTGGGGCGAGTGTTGGCACACAAGATTTTACTGATATCGCCTGACAGCACTTGCACGTTGTTAGGGTAGGTTGGGTACATTTCTTCCACGCTTGGGGCAAATACAAAATTTGCCCCCGCCTCGGTAAGTTTTGCCACATCGGCCTCTAGCGTGCGTGGGTAGGTATCAAAGTCTTCACCCACACCAAATTGGGTTGGGTTAACAAACACACTGACCACCACGATATCGGCAAGTTCCTTGGCTTTTTTGACGAGGGTCACGTGACCGCTGTGCAAATTGCCCATCGTGGGGACCAGCGCTATCTTTGGCGCGGCCGCTTGATGGCGTAAAGGTTTTAAGGTGTCACGTAATGCGCTGATGGTATGAAATACTTGCATTTTTTTGCCTTTATGATCACTAAAAACTATGGGCTGGCGTTGGGAACGTACGGTCTTTGACCGCTTTATGATAGGCTTTAAACGCTCCGGTGATATCTTTGGTTTCGTTATGCTCGTCGGTCAAAAAGTCTTTGACAAATTTCGCAGGTTTACGGGTATATACCCCAAGCATATCGTGCATGACCAGCACTTGACCATCACACTCCACGCCTGCGCCAATACCAATCACTGGCACGGGGAAAGTGTCACGCACTTTTTTGGCAAGCTCAGCAGGGACGCATTCGAGCAGTAAAATAGCTGCACCCGCCTCTACCACTGCTTGACAGTCAGCCATGAGTTTTTCCGCTTGGGCATCGGTTTTGCCTTGTACTTTGTAGCCACCAAACACATTCACGGATTGCGGCGTCAAGCCTAGATGCACACAGGTCGGCACGCCGTTGTTGGCAAGCACCGACACGATTTCGGCAAGCTCGGCACCGCCTTCGATTTTGACCACATGCGCACCGGCTTGCATCACCGCTTGGCTGGCATCGAGTGCGCGCTCAAGCGTGGCAACGCTCATAAAAGGTAAATCACATAAAATCAGTGCATGACTGTTGGCACGAGTCACGTTTTGGGTATGATACACCATGTCTGCGATGGTCACCGGCAAGGTTGAGGTTTGTCCTTGCACCACCATGCCAAGGCTATCGCCAATCAAAATCGTATCAATCGCTGCAACTTGCATAGCTGCTGCAAAACTGGCGTCATAACATGTCAAACACGAGAACGTCTCGCCATTGGCTTTGAGTTTGTTTAAGGTGGATAAGGTCACAGGTAATTTAGGCTTGGTCGTCGCTGCGGCAGATGTTGACTCAGTTGTTGAATCAGGGTTAGATTCTAGGTTGCTAACGTAGCTCATGCGGTTTCCTTTAAAAAAGCAAGGTTAAAAGAATCAAGGGTAAAAGAAGTAAAGCTAAAAGAAGCAAGGGCAAAAGAAACAGGCAAAACAAGAAATAGCGAAAACAAAAAACGTTACTTTATCAATGGTTTAATTTTTTGCGATTTCAAATCCATAGCACCAATAATTTGTTAATTTTTACAAAAATCTATGTTAACTGATATGGGTTAAACTACGGTCAATTTTTCCAAGCCCTGCCACTGTTGACTGGTCGGTAAGTCTGCCAATTTTTGCCCATTTACCATAAGGGTCGGGTCAAGCTCTAGCATCGGAATCAGCACAAAATTACGCGCAAATAAACCCTCATGTGGCACGGTTAAACGTGCATGGTTGATTGTGTCATCGCCATACAACAGTACATCGACATCCAAACTACGTTCACCCCAGTGGCGCAAACGTGTGCGCTTGGCAGCGCTCTCCAAACTTTGGCAAAAATCCAATAAGGCTAAGGGCGCCAAATCGGTATCAACTTTTACCACGGCATTAAAAAAATCGGGCTGGTCGGTGACCCCAAAGGCTTTGGATTGATACAGTGATGATGCTGTAACATTGGCAAAGTGCGGCGATGCGTAAAACGCCGCAATAGCATTGGCAATATGCTGCCTTGGCGTACCAAGCGCGTTTGCGATATTGCCACCCAAACCGATATAGCACGTAATCATGGCTGATGACCGTCGATTTTGACCGCGCGTTTGCGGGTGCGTTTTGGCGCTACCGGTGCCTCGTCCTTCGTCACCGCTTCTGCTGAGATTTTGCTATCAGCAACCGCTTTTTTACGCGTTCGTGGCGCTCGCTTTGGCTTTGGCTGTACCACGCCATTGTCAATCATTGATTCATTGGGTGCCGAGTGCTTGACGGTGTCAGTGTCAGTGCGAATGTCAGTACCAATATCAGTATTGGCATGAGTATGAGTCACCGCCTGATTGTCGGTGCTTTGTCTGACGGGCGTTGGGCTGACAGGTTCGCCACGCAAATCAATAGCAGATGTTGTGATATCCGCTTGCTGGCGTTGCTCCAAAATCGACCAGTTTGAGCTGGGGGTGCGTCGCGCACGTTTGGCAGGTACACTGGCTGCCGATAAATAGGCTTTGTCGCGTTTGCGTGAGCGACTTAGTTGTGAATTATTTGGGTGTGAATCATTTGGGTGTGAACTATTTGGGCGTGCACTTGTCTCAGCATAAGCTGATACCGAATCAGGAACTATCGGCTGGTAAGGGTGGTCATGGTTTTTTGGCGCTATGATTGGCGCTACGATAAGTGACTTAGCGGGTGCCGAGTTGGTGTGGCTGGCAAGCGATAACTGCTGCAGCTGGGCTTTTTCAAGTTGCTGCTGCTGTGTTAGTTTGTGCGCTTTGCTAGATAGCGCGGTATCTTGCAGCAGTTCATGCTCGATTTGGCTATTTGCTGCCAATGGCAAACCACGTCGTTCGCGGCGGCGCTTTCCATGACTCAAATCGCTACCCATGTCTGCCTCATTATCACGCACTGCATCGCTAGTTTGGTAAGCAACACTGTCGTCCTCAAAACTGGTTTGATTGACAATATTCGCAAAGCGCAAACGCACCAATTCAAGGTCAAACTCATCAATCGCTTGTTGCTGCTGTTTGGCACCTAGGGTTTGAAACCACGCCCACCAATGTCCCATGCCGTTGGTACTTTCATCATCAAGCGTAATGGGCACGCCATGTTGTTTGGCAAGCGCTTGGTTTTTGGCTTCCACTTGCTCACGCATCATCAAAAAGTCATAGGCAGCGCGAAAACGCGGGTTTTCAAACAGCTTTTGCAGATTTTTTTTGCGCGGCTGGGCAAGTCTTGGCTGCATGAGCCAAATATCTTTAATAAACTGCTCGGCAAACTTGGGCATGGCCGTGTGCTGGCGCTGCTTGTCCAAGACTTTATTGGCGGCTTGGTTTTGCGCATCGCTAAACGGTGTGTTCTTTTTAAACTTATCCAATAAATACAGATAGTTTTCCCACAAAATAGTCGCATAAAAGAACGCAGGGTTAATGCTTTTACCACTACCTATGCGCCTATCGGTATTTATGGTGACTTGGTTGAGTAGTGGTGTCACGGTTGTTGGTGGATAAAACAACAACTGGGAAAACGCACCATAATCAAATAGCAGCGGTAACATCGGCACCAAGTAGCCGCCTGTAAACATTTTTTGCGTTTCATCGTACAAGCGGTGAGGGGATACTTGCGCCAATAATGCCCAGTTTTGCGCGTTAAATTGTTGGTTTAAGGCATTGTCAAAATCAAACTGCAATTTTGCTTTAAAACGCAGGGCACGTAACAGACGTACAGGGTCTTCTTCCACCCGTTTTTGGGTGTCTCCGAGCAGACGGATGGTGCGGTTTTCAACATCTTTGAGCCCCCCACAAAAATCATAAACGATATCGTCAAATGGCTGATAGTACAGGGCATTGATACTAAAATCGCGGCGCACCACATCTTGATAGATATCACCCCACACATTGTCACGCATAATCATGCCGTCTTCGGTGAGATGATTGTTGTCCTTAGGCGGCGCGCGAAAGGTGGCAACTTCAATCATATCGCGACCAGAATACACATGACACAGCTGAAAACGCCGTCCGATGATGCGGCAGCGTTTGCCAAATACTTCTTTGATTTGGTTGGGGGTGGCGTTGGTCACAGCATCAAAGTCTTTGGGCTTTAAGCCTAACAAGGCATCACGCACCCCACCACCGACGATGTAGGCTTCAAAACCCGCCTGCGTCAGTGTGCTAATCACTTCTTTGATGGAGTTGGGTAAATCAGCTTTGTTTAAGCCCAGTTTTTTGGCATCACGCCGAGCCGACTGTCTATCTAAAATATAATCGGTTGGGATATTGCCAGCAGCGGTTGCCGTGCTAGGTGATTTGCGAGTTTTTTTTGCCATGTATAGTAACCAAAATCCATGAAAACGGCAGAAATTTATTAGCGGTTAGTGTACCAAATTTCTGCCTAACTAGGGATATTAATTCACGGTTACAAAAAATCCAGTGAGCGAAAATATTGTCTACTGATTGATTATCTGTAGGACGTGAGCGCTACAGGATGAGATGGTTTGCTTGCTAGTACAGAATATATAAAAGATGAGAATAGGCTTGTGATGATTGTCAATGCTTTATTGAACTATCATTATTGGGTGGTAATGCGGTGGCGATTTTTATCGACAGTCGCTTTACCGATACCTTTGACGTTGGCTAGGTCATCCGCTGTGGCAAACGGCGCTATCATTTGCCGGTATAAAATAATTTGCTGGGCTTTTTTGGCGCCGATACCATCAAGCTGTGTAAGCTGTGCTTCACTGGCGGTATTGATATTAATCACTTTGGGCGAATTGGCAAGGACATTTGCAGAGGGTTTTGTGGTGCCACCGTTAGTCCCAGTCAAATTTGTCACTGCCAAAAAAGCCTGCTCGGGCGTCAAGGTTGGGGTACATACTTGCGCCTGTGCGGGCATTGCCCATATACTTAGAACTAAAATGGCTAGAACTAAAATGGCAAAAATCGAGCCAACTAATAATCGAAAAATCATTGCTTTAACGGTCAAATCCCTTTTGACTCAGTATACCTTGCCAACGCCTCTGTAACAATCAATCTTGGGCAATAAAAAAGCCAAACTTAGCACAAACTTAGCTAAAAAACTGTTTTAGCAAAAAAATGTACACGGCTTGTAAACAGGGTATTAGCTGTCAATAACACTAGGCCCTAAAACCTAAAACCTAAAACCTAAAACATAGCCCGTGCTCAAATCCCTTATACAAATTTTTCATGCTGTTTTGCCAAATCCCACAAGTTATCCATTTCCTCTAAGCTAGCAGTTTCAGGGGTTTTACCGATTTTAGCGAGCTCATCTTCAATAAAGCCAAAACGAGAGCGAAATTTATGCACGGTGGTCAAAGTCGCTTTTTCGCTATCAATGCCCAGTTTGCGGGCAATGTTGACTAGGGCAAAAAAACAATCCCCCAGTTCTTTTTCTAGCAGCGCTTTTTGCGCAGGTGTCGGTTTTTGACCATCGATTGGTAAGATTTCTTTGAGCTCTGCCACTTCTTCATCCAATTTGTCCACCGCACCCGACACCACATCCCAATCAAAACCGACTTTATTGGCAGTTTTTTGTAGTTCTTGCGCTTGCATCAAAGCTGAGCCTGCCTTGACCGCATCAAGGGTGCGGCGATGGTTTGCCAGTTTACCCTGTTTGGCTTTTTCGGCATTTTCCAAGGCTTTGATTTCATCCCAGCGTTTTTTGACATCTTCATCGGTTTTCAGATTTTCTTTGTCGAACACATGCGGGTGACGGCGAATGAGTTTTTGTTGTAAGGTGAAAATCACCTCACTGATATCAAACTGCTGCTGCTCTTGGTATAAACAAGCGTGAAAAACCACTTGTAGCAGCACATCGCCAAGCTCACCCTTAATGTCGTCAATGTCGCCTGATTGTATGGCTTCGACAAGCTCATAGGTTTCTTCTAGGGCGTAGGGAATGAGGCTATCGTTGGTTTGTTTTTTATCCCAAGGGCAGTCTTGGCGCAGTCGTGCCATTAAGGCAATGAGGTCGGCAAAATTGGAAGTTGGTTGCATCGTTATCTCTAAAGGGTGATTGATAGTAAATGATGAAAAATTCACAATATAATTGACCTAGCTATTTTAGCGCATTTGACATGGCAATCTAAGTCCATTGGTAAGTATTTGCCTTGACAGTCTAGATGCCTAAAATACAGAGGCTTTAAATACAAATACCTAAAACACAGAGGCTGCAAAATAATCGTTGTCATTGCTATGCCATTTTGTCAAACTATAGTGATATTGGCAAAAACTTACCTAATTTAAAAATAAAAGAGATATCAAGGCTAAAAATACGCGACGGTTTCGCTAATTTTTGCTGCGATTTGTAAGGTTCCATCACCCATGATTACAACTATCTTTGTCATTGGGGCAGGCTATGTCGGTCTGTCCAATGCGGTACTTTTAGCCCAGCCCAAACTTGCTAACCAAGTCACCTTGGTCGATATCGACGCCCAAAAGATTGCCCAATTACAACAGCAAGCGTCGCCGATTGACGATGCGTTGATTGCGCAGTTCTTGGCAACCCAGTCACTGAATTTAGCGGCGCAGTTGGTGAGTGAGGCGGATTTTTCAGCCGCAGATTTGGTGATTATTGCCACACCGACCAACTACGATGTCGCCACTGGCAAATTCGATACCTCATCGGTAGAGGCCAGTATCCAAACCGTACGCGCTCACAACGCACAAGTACCGATTGTGATCAAATCGACTGTGCCGATTGGATTTACCCGTGACATGCAGGCAAAATTTGATACGCGTATCTTATTTATGCCGGAGTTTTTGCGGGAAGGCAAAGCGTTATATGACAATCTTCATCCATCACGTATTATCGTTGGCTGTGATATAAACCATGTGCCAGCGCTGCAAGATGTTTGTCACCAATTAATCACCCAATACCAAACTGCCAGCGAACAAACCGACACGCCAAGCCAAATCATGCCGCCCACCGAGGCGGAGGCGGTCAAACTATTTGCCAATAGCTACCTTGCCACACGCATTGCATTTTTTAACGAGTTAGATAGCTTTGCCGAAAGCATGGGGCTTGATAGTGAGTCGATTATCACCGGTGTGAGCTTAGACCCGCGGATTGGCATGCATTACAACAACCCATCATTTGGGTATGGTGGCTATTGTCTACCCAAAGATACTCAACAGCTCAAAGCCAATTATGAAGGGATTCCTGCCAATGTGATTCATGCGGTGGTGGATGCCAACAATACCCGCAAACGCTTTGTTGCCCGTCAAATTATCGCCAAGCAGCCTAATACCGTGGGTGTGTACCGCTTGAGCATGAAAAAAGATGCCGATAACTTTAGAGATTCTGCAATTTTGGACATTATTGAACTGCTCAAACAACATGCCATTGATGTACAAATCTATGAGCCCAGTCTGTCGTCACCGCAGTTTATGGATTGTCCCGTAGTCAATGATTTAGCGAGTTTTTTGGAAACGAGCGATGTGATTGTCGCGAACCGATTACATCCCGAATTAGCGCACGTCGAGGCAAAAGTGTATAGCCGCGATGTGTTTGGTGATAGCTGATCATTGCCAGTGAATAACTGATTGTGAATAATTAACAGTTAATTGAATGACATTCTTAATTCTTAATCCCATGAGCCACGTATATGAATGATTTTTCTCCCATCACAATTTCGTCTTTTAAAGCCTATGACATCCGCGGCGAACTCGGTAAAAATCTTGACGAGGACATCGCCTACCGTATCGGACGTGCTTTCGCCCAATTTTTAAGTGCACCGCTATCAAATCAGCAAAAATCAGCGATTGTGATTGGCTGTGACATTCGCCCCAGTAGTGAAGCCCTGAAAAAAGCCACCATACAAGGTATATTAGATGCAGGCATCGATGTGATTGATTTGGGCATGACAGGCACTGAAGAAGTGTATTTTGCCACCAGCCACTATGGCGCGATTGGCGGTATTGAAGTGACCGCCAGTCACAACCCCATTAATTATAACGGGCTAAAATTGGTGCGTGAACAGTCAAAACCCATTAGCGCGGATACCGGCTTGGCAGACATTCAACAAATCGCAGAAAAAGGCGCGTTCAAAGCGGCAGCCAGTAAAGGCGAGTATCAGTTAAAAGCAGACAAAACCGCCTATATCGACCACCTGATAAGCTATATTGACGTTAACGCGTTACGACCTTTGACAGTGGTCGTCAACTGTGGCAACGGTAGTGCTGCGCCAACGATTGATTTGCTTGAGCAGCGTCTACAAGCTGCCAACGCGCCTATTAATTTTGTCAAAATCAATCATGCGCCCGATGGCAGTTTTCCCAATGGTATTCCCAATCCCATGATTATTGCCAACCGTAAAGTGACAGCAGACAAGCTGTTGGCGGAGAAAGCGGACTTAGCGATAGCGTTTGATGGCGATTTTGACCGCTGTTTTTTCTTTGATGAAAACGCTCGATTCTTGGAAGGCACTTATGTAGTGGGGGTGCTTGCCAAAGCTTTCTTGGATAAAAATCCTGCCGAGGCGATTGTCTATGACCCGCGCAATATCTTAAATACCGAAAGCGTCATCGCGGCGGCCGGTGGCAAAGCGACCATCAGTAAGTCAGGGCATTCTTTTATCAAACAAGTCATGCGTGAAAACAACGCAGTGTATGGCGGTGAGATGTCTGCGCATCATTATTTTCGCGATTTTAACTACTGCGATAGTGGCATGATTCCTTGGTTATTGGTGATTGAGCTGCTATCAAAATCAGGTAAAACAGAGGCGCCAAAAAAACTGTCGCAACTGGTTGATGAGATGATTGCCGCTTTTCCTATCTCAGGTGAGATTAACTTTAAATTAGACGGTATCACTGCGCCTGCGGTGTTGGCAAAACTTGAAGATAGCTACCCACAATTTGATAGCCAAACGGCGACCTTTGATAAACTCGATGGCTTGTCGGTCAATTTTCCACGCTGGCGCTTTAATGTCCGCGCTTCCAACACTGAGCCACTGATTCGTCTCAATGTCGAAGCAAGCGGTGATAAAATGCTATTGGATGAAAAAACCAAACAGCTAGAAAATTGGATTGTGGCACAAGGCGGCACGCCAGCCGACCACTAGGTTTTATTAACTACCATAAAAAAGCCGTTTCAACGTTAATTCATTGAAACGGCTTTTTACTATTTAAGCTAAAACCATCTGGGCTAAAACTATTAATCTTCAGCAAATGGCTGTCGGATTATTTACCACCACGCTCAGCACGGGCTTTATTGATGAGATAGTTAACTACTTGTGGCACTTTACCATCCTCACCCTCCACAACGTATTTGCCATCAACGACAACCGCAGGCACCCCTGACAGTTGGAAGCGCTGCGCCGCATCTTTTGAACGCGCGATACGGGTATTCACCGCAAAAGAATTGTACATGCTGTTAAATTTATTGATATCCACGCCTTTTGATGCGTACCATTGACCGATAGAGGCTTGGTCAAACAATTTTTGGCGGTCTTTTTGAATGGCGTCAAACATCGCTTGGTGGGTTTTGCCTTGATAACCTAATAACTGTGCGGCATAAAAACCGCGCGCGTTTTGTTCCCACACAGGGTTCATCGCAGCTGGCGTCTGCATAAACACCACATCAGCTGGCAATTTTTTTGACCACTGTGCCATGTAAGGTTCTAATTTGTAGCAGTGAGGGCAACCATACCAAAAAAATTCACGAACAATGATTTTATTGCCTTCAATTTTCTCTGGGTTTGCAAGCACCTTATAGTCTTGACCCGCTACAAAATCTGCAGCTTGGGTTGATAAACTGGTCAAGCCGATTGCAGCGGCGATTGCGGTCATTGCTAATTTTTTCATGGTTGCCTCATTAACAGTCAAATCATAGGGTCTAGCACGGCTCATATCTTATAGTATGTTATAGAAAATCGCTTGCTAGCAGGGCTCAAAATACGAAAATACCTGCGCGTTATACTATCATAAATTAAGGACGTGCCTAAGTGTAATACTTTGTAAACTAAAAAAAACTACACTGGTGAAAAAAATAAGCAATATGTTAATTAAATTTTCTAAATAAAAAAGCATACTTTTTTAAGTTTAATTTATCAGTCATATTTAAAGTTGGAAGGTTATGAGATTATGCAGCAATAAGCTACTTTACCCTACAAATTTATTCTACAATTTTACGCTATCAGCCTGCCACATAAATTCTACAGCGAATGGGCTAAAAACTGTTAGAATAAGGCTATTTTTGATGGCAATTGTGGTTAGCAAGCAACCGCATTTCAAAAAACGCGATAACACGCTATTGAAGTAACGCTATTAAAGTAAAAAGTATCGAATTAAAAAAATAGCGAAGTAAAAATCAAACGGAACTATCATCATGACACAACCGAATCTACAGCAAAACGTCGACTTACAAGAAGTACAAAAATTCACCGACCTTGCCAATGAATGGTGGGACAAATCAGGTGCGTTTGCCACACTGCACCAAATCAATCCGCTACGCTTAAACTGGATTGAACAGCAAACCATCGCCCGCCAGCAATCAGGCTTAACAGGCAAAAAAGTGTTAGATGTCGGCTGTGGTGGTGGTATTTTGTCGCATAGCATGGCAGTGCGAGGCGCCACGGTGACGGGTATTGATTTGGGAGAAGCCAACATCAAGGCAGCACAAATCCATGCCGAGCAAACTAGCCAAGCGATTGATTTTGCTTGTGTTGCTGTAGAAGATTTTGCCAAAGCGCACGCTGGTGAGTTTGATGTGGTGACTTGTATGGAAATGCTCGAGCACGTGCCAGACCCACAGTCCATTATCAATGCTTGTTTTACCCTGCTCAAACCCAATGGCGTATTGGTACTATCGACCATCAATCGCAACCCAAAATCCTACCTGTTTGCGGTGATTGGCGCTGAATACTTATTACGCTTGTTGCCACGCGGCACACATGATTATGAAAAATTCATCACCCCAGCCGAGCTAGATCGCTTTGCCCAGCGTGCAGGCTGCAAACGTCAAGATTTAATTGGCTTACATTACAATCCACTTATCAAGCACTATTGGCTGGCACAAAATGTTGACGTTAACTACATGATGGCGGTATATAAGCCTCAGTAGTTGGCTTTACCTAAATATTAATCGTTGATTTGAGCAAAAAATGACTGAAAAATGCCAAGCCGTATTGTTTGACCTTGATGGTACCTTGATTGATACGGCACCTGATTTTATCCGGATTATTAAGGTGATGTGCGCCAAACACCAGCACCCAGCGCCCAGTGATACCGCCATTCGCGAGCAAGTTTCTGCAGGCGCCAGAGCGATGGTCAAGCTAATGTTTGGCGAGCTTGCCGATGTGACTGAGGATGACCCAACCTTGTTGGCTTATCGGCAAGAGTTTTTGGACACCTATGAGGCCGATATCTGTGTCGATAGCCGCTTGTTTGATGGGCTTGATTCGCTGCTAAAAAACTTGGAATCACGTGGTATTGTATGGGGCATTGTCACCAATAAGCCGCGTTATTTGGCGGAAAATTTGTTAGAGAAACTTGAGCTAACTGAGCGCTGTGCGGTACTGGTATGCCCTGATGATGTCAAACATACCAAACCTGACCCAGAGCCCATGTATTTGGCAGTAGCGCGGTTGAACGAACAACTCGGGCGTCAGCTACAGCCTGAAAATTGTGTGTATGTCGGTGACCATATCCGTGACATTCAAGCGGGCAATGCGGCGAATATGCGCACGATTTTGGCAGCTTATGGCTACATTCCCCCTGAAGACCAAGCGGATTTGGGCAGTTGGGGTGCAGATAACATAATCCATAGCGTCGCTGAATTGACCGCTTTGCTGGGCGATTGGACGGATGCTTTAGCGGACACTTAAACAAGCAACTAGGCGCTTGATGCATAGACAAGGTGTTAACAATTTGCCCGATTTTTAGGGAATTTTTTAGCGAGCTTTTGAGAAAAATTTTGAGGAAACTATGACTTTAGCAACCCATGATGATATCCGTAACTTTATCCCACCTGCCGATTGTCTAAAAGGTAAAAATATTTTGGTCACAGGGGCAGGTGATGGCATCGGTAAAGCAGCAGCGCTAAGCTATGCAAAATATGGCGCGACCGTGCTACTACTCGGCAAAACCGCGAGCAAGCTTGAAGCTGTATATGACCTAATTGAAGCAGAAGGCGGTGCACAGCCTGCCATGTTACTGATGAATCTAGAGAGCGCAAGCTACACAGAAATGCAGCAATTGGCGATTTTGATTGAGCGTGAAGTCGGGCATTTAGACGGTGTTTTACACAATGCAGGGTTGCTCGGTGTATTGACCCCACTTGAAATGTATGACCCGATTATTTTTGAGCAAGTGATGAAAGTCAATTTTAATGCCACCTTTACCCTTACCCAAGCTTTGCTACCGCTACTCAAATCTGCGCAAAGTGGCTCAGTGGTGTTTACCTCTAGTAGTGTCGGCAGCCGTCCACGCGCGTTTTGGGGGGCGTATGCGCTGTCAAAATTGGCGGTAGAGGGGATGAGCGATATTTTCACCCAAGAAACCCAAAAAACCACCACCCTGCGCTTTAACTGCATCAATCCCGGTGCCACGCGTACCCAAATGCGGGCTGCTGCCTATCCGAGCGAAAACCCCAACACCTTGCTTGCGCCCGAAGACTTGATGAGTGCGTATGTTGCCTTGATGAGTGATGAAGCGGCAGGTATCAAAGGTCAGGTGATTGATTTACAGCCACAATAAAATGGCGCGATGACGGCGTTAATACGCTATTGAAATTTGATAAAACCACTACCATATTATTATGGTTAACCTATTAAAATCTAAGGAAAAATATGGCAAGTGGTTGGGCTGCGGATGGCGCAGAAAACGAGCAAATTGAAGCGACTATTAATGATGCGATTGAACGGGCAAAACGGGCATTGCCACAGGGTGAGAGTCTAACTCATTGTGAGGAGTGCGATGCCCCAATCCCTGAAGCACGGCGTCTTGCGATGCCTGGGGTGCACTTGTGCGTGCGTTGTCAACAATCGCTAGAACAGCATCAGCAAAAAGTTGAGCTATTTAATCGCCGTGGTAGTAAGGATAGCCAATTGCGCTAAGCACATTGGCTAACGCTACAGTTCATAATAATGACAGCTTATAAAAATTTTTCAAGCGGCAGGTGCGATAGCATCCATACTAATGTACGCTGCCAAGGCTTGGTTTGTGGCTCTTCATCATAGGTGACGATTTGACCGTTCTCGAGCGTTGACCACTGAATATTGTCATCTTTGAGCGACAAGGTGTAGCTGGTTGTTGGCAAGGCTTGCAAAAATTCATTGCGGATTTTGTTGGCAAGTATAGGGTGGGCGATGGCAACGCCAAGTTCGGTATTGGTCAAGGCTGAACGCGGATCAAAGTTGAACGAGCCGATATACACCTTTTCACCATCGCTTTCAAACGTTTTGGCATGCAAGCTGGTGGCAGAGCTTCCCGTCAAGTATGAATCACGCAGATTGTCTTTGATGGCATTGGGCTTTAGTTCATATAGCTTGACCCCAGCTTTGAGTAAGTCTTTGCGGTGTTTGGCATAGCCAGAATGCACCAGCTTGACATCGGTAGCGCTCATGGCATTGGTCAAAATATTCACCGCTACGCCTTTTTTTGCAAGGTTGATAAAATAGTCTTTGCCTTGCTCCGTGGGCACAAAATACGCAGAGATTAAATTGAGTTCACGGCTGATTTTACCTAAGCTTTGGTTGATGTCTAACCCTTGGGTATTGGCTTTGCTACCCAGTTTGTCAGGATTGTCCGTCAATAGCTGGACGCTTGCCCAGTAGAGCGGCAATTTTTGTTTTTTGATTTGGTTGACGAAGTCGATTGCCACCAAGCGCTTTAGATAGTCGTTTTTCAGCTTTAGCACTGGGTCGAGTTGTTGTGATGCGGGTTTATCAGCTTTTTGGGTTTTTGGGGTGAACACTTGGTTTAGGGCAGATGGCTCAGGTTTTTTGACCAAATCGGTGATAGGAAAAGCCAGTTTATGGTTCCAATATTGGTCAAATGCTTGTGACATCTGCGGCACAATATGCCCAACCATCAGCACATCTAGGTCAGAAAATACCATCTCTTGGTTTAAAGAAAAATACTCATCCCCGATATTGCGCCCGCCCGTGATGGTGATTTGGCTATCGGCGGTGATGGATTTATTGTGCATACGATGATTGAGCCGCTCAAAATCGCCCACAAACCCTAGCCAGCGCCACGAGCGAAAACGATTGCGGTTCATCAATCTCACTTCAATATTGGGGTGTTCATTGAGTACCCACAGCGTTGGGTCGAGACCACGGGTATTGTTGTCATCTATTAACAATCGCACGCGCACACCGCGCTCTGCCGCTTCTTTGATGGCTTGAAACATCAGATTGCCAGTGATGTCGTTATTCCAAATATAGTACTGCACATCTAGCGTTTTCTCTGCGGTGCTAATGAGCAGCATACGAGCGGCAAACGCATCCATGCCATCTGGCAAGGGATAAACGCCCGTTTTTTGTGGATTGCTTTTAACCAACTCTGCGATGCCATCGGCCATGCTTTGCGAGCCAAATTGGCGAAAACGGCTGGAGGGCTCATCAGGTGGCATATCGGTTGCCACCGTTTTTTGATGGTCTTTGGTAATGACAGCGGTTTGATAGGTGCTGGATTTGCCCGTGTTGGCAGGCAGACGACCCCACCAGGCGATAAAAAACAAAATCGCCATAGCTACCAAAAATAGGCTGGCTAAAAAAATAAGACGACGTTTGAACAGGGGTCTTAGCATGATGGCACTCACCAAGGTCAATTAAGCCATGGGTTAAATTAGTTAAATTGACGCCCAATAAATTTGACGGTTTCATCCTTGGCTTTTTTGACGGCAAGCTTGCGGTTTTGTCCCAGCAGTAATTTGATTTGCCACAGTTTTTCTTGATACAAGGTTGTTGCAGGCGTGTGATACATGGCATTGATGATGCGTTTGCTCGCCAAGACGGCATCGGGGGAGCGATTACTTAATTCTGTGACCAAATTCTTCGCAACTGCCATTGGCGTGTCGCTTAGATGGCTGACCACACCGTAGTCAAAGGCCTGCTGCCCATCAAAAATCCGTGCCGTCATCGCTAACTCCTTGGCGATGTCCGCGCGTAGCACCCCCATCGCAGACCGGGTCAATCCCATATCCGCTACCAGTCCCCATTTGGCTTCCATAATGGCAAATTGGCAATCCGCTGTGGCGATACGAATATCGGTCGCCAGTGCCAACTGTAGTCCTGCGCCAAGGCAATGTCCATGCAATATACTGATGACAGGCATCGGCAGTTCTCGCCACACAAGGCACACTTTTTGAAATTTACTTTGAAACGGTTTGATAAGCTCCCAAGCGACCTGTTTTAGGTTTTTTGGGTTGTTTAAATCCGCCAAATCAATGCCGGTAGAAAAGCTTTTACCTTCACCTGCCAAAATCACCGCCCGCACGTCCGTCCATGTGGTGAGCAGGTGGGCTAAATCAGTGAGTTTATCCATCAACGCAAAACTTAACGCATTGCGCTTGTCAATCCGTGTCAGCCAAACAATGACGCTATCATCACCGCTAAGTTCCAACCGCACATCGGGCGCAAGGTTATCGTTTGCCGCTTTGATCCGCTGCGCTAAAGACACAGCAGTAGCACGCTGATAAAATGGCAAAAACCCTACACCCGGCAATATTTTTGATACCGACAAAACCGACATATGCATCCTTAAAATTTAACTGTCCCAATAAACTTAAAAAAATGTTGCGAAAACGCAAAGATTTGCAATCATTAATCTCACTTTACTGATTTTGTTGGTTGGGCACAAGAGGCGATATCGGACGATACGTTTAAGAAAGGTAACGTGAAATGGCAAGTATGCTAAACCTAGGCGGCATTATGGTGATGGGTGTCAAATCATCTTCCAAGTCATGTCGTTTTCTTTGAGCTGGGCATATTTGAGTGCAGGGAATTGACTCAAATCAGCCTGTGCCAAGTTATCAAGCGCTTGTAGCATTTGCTCATAATAAGGTGCCAAAATGGCAAATTGCGCAGGTGAGCTATTGTTGATATTTAGCAAGCACTTGTCTTCAAGATTTTGGCTAGCTTGACGTAGCTGTGGTACGCCCGTATAACGACTCGCCCCTAAAATGCGATGCGCCGCGTGGGACAAGGCTTGTCTGTCGTGGCGCTGCCAAGCTTGCTGCAAGTCACTTTTTTCCTGCTCAATTGATTCAATCAGCAGGGTAATTAAATTGGCTGCCAAATCAGGCTTACCTGCTACCCGCATCACCGCATCATCCCAATCAATGACCGCAAGACTTGCTAGTGACTCAGCGCTATGCTGACTGCTGACTGATGGTAGGCTTGGCAGATTAGCGTTGTCATCGGTGGTAGTCGCTGAGGCGGCTAATGGCGTATGAGCAAATACGGCACTCTCTTTGGGGGTTGCAGGTGCAGTACGCAGGTTATTTGCCCCAGAGGCTATAGGCGCTATCGACCGCGCCGAGATGGGTGAGTTGATAGCAGATTTGTCAGAAGCCACATCAGCGGTTGAGTCAAAAGTCACATCAGCGGACGCGGACGTGCTGTGTTTGCCCAACCAGCGTTGCAGGATTTGCAATAACTGGGCTTGACTGATTGGTTTGCCCACATAGTCGTCAATCCCAGATGCCAATAATGTATCGCGTTCATCCGATAGGCTATGCGCGGTCAGGGCAATAATCGGAATATGTTTATGTCCTGCTTGCGTTTCAACCTTACGGATTTGGATGGCGGCTTCACTGCCTGACATTCTTGGCATTTGAATGTCCATAAAGATCAAATCCACGGCGGTATCGCTTTGCGACTGGTGGGTGGTGATGTACTCAATGGCGTCAAACCCACTATTAACCGTCACCACATTAATGCTCAGCTCAGCCAATAACGCTTCTAGTACCAATAAATTGGGAAGATGGTCATCTACGGCAAGCACAGTAAAGCCATGCCACTGCGGCAGTGTGGGCTCTTGGCTGCTGGCAGAATTGCTATCGAGCAGCTGATAAAGCTGGCGACGATCGAGCGGCTGATACAAGGCTTGTGCTTGGTAACGCGACAACAATTCTGGCTCAAGATTGACCTGATAGCCAAATAGTAGCAATTTACCGGCATAATGTAAGCGTACTTGTTTGAGCAGCGACGTGGTGTCCTCAGTGGTACCATTGTCCACGATGACCCAATCCCAATGATTGCCTGTTTCTTTGAGCGATTCAAGTAGGCTTGCTAGCGTACTTGCGGTAGTAATGGCAATCGGCAATTCGCGCAGCGAGCCTTTTAACACTTGTAAGCTTGCAGGATGGTCAATCCAAACCAAAATATTTACCGCAGCAGTGGTATCAGCCGCCACATAACCGGCATCGGTTTTTGGCGGGACGATGGCAGGTAACTGCCAAATGGGGTCATGGATAAGCAGCCGCTGCTGCTCTTGGTTACTGATGGTCATCGGCAAGGTAAACCAAAACGTCGTGCCTTTGATTTTGTGCGATTGGCTCGCATCACCCGCTTGCTCAGTGGCGTTGTCATAAAAACCAATATTGCCGCCCATCAGATAGGTAAGCTGTTTTGAAATCACCAACCCCAACCCCGTACCGCCGTACTGGCGAGTAATCGAAGGATCGCCTTGCGAAAAACTTTGAAACAGCACTTTTTGATGCTCAGGCGAAATCCCTCGCCCTGTGTCTTGCACACTGATATGAATTAAATCATCAATGTCATCATCCAGACTGACCCGCACAATGACCTCGCCATCATCGGTAAATTTGATGGCGTTGTTAACAAGATTGGTCAAAACCTGCTTGGTGCGTAACGCATCCCCTACTAGATAATGCGGCACATCGTCATAGAAGAACACCGCCAGCCGTAAATCTTTCTCTGCCGCGAGTGGCGATAGCATATCCACCACATCGTAGATACTGGCATACAGGTCAAATTCATGACTATCCAGTACCAGTTTGCCGGCTTCAATCTTAGAAAAATCAAGCACGTCATTGACCAGTGCTAATAGGTGCGCTGAAGACTTACGAATCGTTTGCACGTACAAGTCTTGCTCGGCATTTAAGCCGCCATGACGGGATAATAGGTTGATAAAGCCGTCAATACTGTTAAGTGGGGTGCGTAATTCGTGACTGATATTGGCTAAAAATGCTGATTTGGTTTGACTGGCTGAAACCGCCGCATCACGCGCATTGCGAATTGAGATGTTTTGCATTTCCATCTCGTCAAAAGCCAATCGCAAATCATCTTCGGTCTGTTCGGCGTGATTTTTGAGTTCTTGGAAACTTTTATGCAGACGTCTTAAGGTCTTGACCAAGTCCTGTTGCAGCTGGTTGATTTCACCACTGGCGTTGATGGTCATCGGTTTATACAGGTTGTTGGCGTTGGTGCGCTGCAAATGTAACCGCATCTCATAAATCGGCGCAATCCAGCGTCTGGCATATATGTGGGTGGTCAATAGCAGCAGTAAAATAGTAAAGAGTCCGGTAATCGCTAACGCCAACATCACTTGATAGCGAGCCACTTGTAGCGGCTCATTATCAATATTGACAATAAGCCACAAGGTCGGTAGTGGGGCAGTCGCATTGACGGGCGGGCTTAATACCAATTTTCGACCAAATAAACTACTATCCTTGCTATTAAATAGGCTGTTGGATTGGGTGTTGAGCTGCGTGAGCAAATAAGTTTGCTGTGTATTGCTTTGCGCCTCAAGGTGGCGTCCCAAAAAAGGCAACAAGCGCGGATTGGGCTGTTGTGACAAATCACCAAAACTGACCAACACGTTGCTTTGTTCGTTGACAATCGCCACGCCTTGCAAGTGTTTGTCGTTGATGGCATTTTGTAGGGCAAATTTCACACTGGCTTGTAGCGCCGCCAGTTCTTTGGGTGACAGCTCAGCTTTATTTGCACTGTCTTTGTTTAAGTCATTAGTCTGAGTGCTAGTTGTAGATAGTGCTTGGTTGATTTTAATCAGATTCGTCTGCATGGAAGCGGCGACTGGCTGCAGAGTCACCAGCAAATTATCGGCGGTTGATTGCTGAATGGTACGCGCAGCACGACTGGTATCCGATAACACCAAAAAACCACCCGTCAACGCGAGTGCGCTAATCGGCAAAAACACCAACAGTATCAACTGTCCATAAGCGGTGGAAAAATCCAAGTGAAATCGTTTGCTCACATTGCTAGCCTTGCATCAGCCTAATTTAGGCATCAGATTTTTTATCAGGGTTTTGGGGTATAGCGTTTCATTTTATAGGATTTTAGCCAATTTTGCTTGTGTCGCTGGGGTTTTTGTCGCAAGTAAATTTTTGACAAGTCTATACCCCAGCAAAAAATCGAGATAAAATCAGATGGGGTAGCGGTTGAAAAATGACTGGCACAATAATCATGATTCGCAACTGACGGGTGATACGAATTTTGCTAAACTACGCGCGCAATCCAAAAAATTTACTGTTAAAAAAACTAATCAACGCTAGCTAATCTATAAGCTAGACTAAATGCGTCTGCGCAAAACTCGTATTATCAAAAGTTCATGGCCAAAAACTAAGGTTGTCTTATGACCCATAATAATTTCATCACTGAAACCAGCACGCTCAATGACTGCATTGGACATACACCACTGGTCAAGCTGGCGCGATTTGCACCGCAAACCGACCAAGGTACAGCCACACTGCTTGCCAAACTTGAAGGCAACAATCCAGCGGGCTCAGTGAAAGACCGCCCTGCCTATAACATGTTTTATCAAGCGGAACTGCGTGGCACTATCAAGCCAGGCGACACCATCATTGAGGCCACCAGTGGCAATACAGGCATCGCCCTTGCCATGGTCGCGGCAATGCGCGGCTATGCCATGACGCTGATTATGCCTAGCAACTCTACCCAAGAGCGTAAAGACGCGATGGCAGCGTATGGGGCGACACTGATTGAAGTCGATAACATGGAATCGGCACGCGACCTTGCTCAGCAAATGCAGGCAGAAGGCAAAGGCATCGTACTCGATCAGTTTAACAACCCTGACAACAAACAAGCGCATTATCTGACCACAGGTCCTGAGATTTGGCAGCAAACCAATGGCACGATTACCCACTTTATTAGCTCAATGGGGACCACAGGCACCATCATGGGCGTGTCCAAATACCTAAAAGAACAAAACCCAAACGTGCAAATTATCGGTTTACAGCCCGCTGAAGGTGCTAATATCGCAGGAATTCGTAGATGGCCAGCCGCTTATTTGCCAAAGATTTTTGAGCCAAGTTTGGTGGATAGGGTGATGGACATCGATCAGCACGATGCGGAAGTGTTTATGCGTAAGCTTGCCCGCGAAGAAGGGATTTTTGCGGGGGTATCATCCGGTGGTGCGGCGTGGGCAGCGTACCAAATCGCTAAAGAACACCCGGATGCGGTGATTGCATTTATCGTCTGTGACCGTGGCGATCGTTATCTATCAACAGGGTTGTTTGGTGTTAAAGATGACGCTTAATACCCAATAACCTAAAGAAGAAACTAACAAGGAAGTATTATGGCTACGCCAGCGCCGATTTTAGTATTTGATATCGAAACCATACCCGATGTTGCCACAGGCAAGCGGCTATACCCTGAGTTGGCTAGGTTATCGGATAACGATGCCATGACCAAGCTTATGGCACTGCGTGAGCAAGATGTTGGGCATCCTTTTATGCCCCTGCCCTTGCACCAAATCGCTTGTCTTTCGGTGTTGTGGGTCGCGGGCGGCAAAATGACCCTCAAATCGCTGTCGCTGGCTGACCATAGCGAAGCGCAAATGATTCAAACCTTTTTTAATGCCATTGAAAAAAATCCGTTGTTGGTGAGCTGGAATGGCAAGGGCTTTGATATACCCGTCATGGTGTATCGAGCGTTACAGCATGGTCTAACCGCGCCCAAGCTGTTTAGCCAAACCGGTGAGATGAGATACAACAACTATATCAACCGGTATCATGACCGTCATACCGATTTGATGGTGAAGCTTGCCATGAATAGCACGTCGCAAAAACTCGATGTCGTGGCATCCCTATGCGGCTTTGCAGGCAAGCAAGCGTTGGACGGCTATGATGTGGTGCCTATGGTGCAAGCAGAGGCATGGGATAAGCTCACCACCTATTGTGAAAGTGATGTGCTCAATACTTGGCTGATTTTTTTGCGCTACCAACGACTGACGGGACAATTTTCAGCGCAGCAAAGCGAGCAATGGGAATCCACCACCCGAGACTATCTGCAATCGTTCACCAATCAAGACAATAGCCTGCGCCATGATAAATTTTTGCAAGCGTGGCAACCTGCTAGCAATTTAGCCGCTGACCAGCATGTCACTGATATTGCCATCACTCAGCCGCCATCTGATACCCCAACCACCCAAGTAGAATCATCATGAATACCATTTTTCCACCCAGCCAAGTGGTGGCACTGCCCATCCATCAATCTGAGCAAACCTTTCCTGTCCGCCGCGTGTATTGCGTGGGGCGCAACTATGCCGACCACGCCCGCGAAATGGGCAGTGACCCAGACCGTGAGCCGCCATTTTTCTTTTGTAAAGCCGGTGACAGCGAGTCGATTATTGCGGTTCGACCCGATAGCATTGCCCAATTGCCTTATCCGACTAAAACGCAAGCGCTACATTATGAAGTAGAATTGGTGGTTGCGATTGGCAAAGCGGGTGCCAATGTGAGTGTATCACAGGCACATAACTTGATTTTTGGCTATGCCGTGGGGCTCGACATGACGCGCCGCGACTTGCAAAACGAAATGAAAAAATCGGGTCGCCCGTGGGAGATTGGCAAGGCGTTTGACTATTCGGCACCCATTGGCGAAATTTATCCCGTTGCTAGCGTTGCTGAGATACAACAAGCAAATATTTCACTGGCGGTGAATGGCGAGCCCAAACAACAAGGCAATATCAATCAGTTAATCTGGAATGTGGCAGAGACCATTGCCAATTTATCTGAGTTTTTTGAGCTCAAAGCAGGGGATTTGATTTTTACAGGGACGCCAGCGGGCGTCGGTGCGGTGGTCAAAGGCGATACCATCCTCGCGCAAATTGACGGACTGGGTAAAATTGAGTTGCTGGTTGTGTAAAACTTCGAGTATAAAAGATGAAAAAAGGCGCTAATAACAGCGCCTTTTTTATTAAGATGATTAATTTTATTGTTACGTTTGTTATAGCACTTTTTCAATCTGAAAACCCATTTTTTGCATGAGTTCAGCTTTATCAAACGGCGCAAGGCTGGCACGAGTAAATGGCTTGTCTTTAAGATAAGTTCTTGTTACCCGCTGTAAATCATCAAGGCTGACCGCCAAGATTTTGGCACGCATCGCTTGTTGCCACTCTTTGCCGCGACTATGCAACTCAGCAAACAGCGCCTTCACCGCTTCACCCGCCGGACTTGCGGGCTTATCCATGCCTGCCATCAATCCTAAAATCGCTTCTTCAATCCAAGCATCGGTTTTTTCGCCTGTAGTTTGCGCGAGTAACCAATCAATACTACCCAAGAAGTCATCAAACGTGGCTTGGTCACGCGGGTCACGGTAGCTATAAAACTTGAAAGAGCAGGCATTGCTATCATAGCTCGCGCCGCCGCCATACGCCCCGCCTTGCTCGCGAATGGTACGATGCAGATAGTTGTTGCGTAGTACGCTTGAGAGCACCATCAAGGCAGGGGCATCTGGATGGTTGGTCGGCACGGCATCAAAGACAAGCGCATGATGAAATACATTGGTTTGCGCAAGCCACGCGATATCGCTACTGTCAGTGGTAATGGGCGATTCGATTAAGGTAGCGGTAGGCTCGTCAACAGGCGCTTGCCAGCTCTCGCTAATCGCTTGTTGCAGCGTGGGTAATATCTCTGCTTCGGCGATGATGAGTGCTTGTTTTGGCAAGGCTTTGATGTAGCGATGTAAATTGTCTAAGCGCTCTCCCAGCTTTTGCCACGCACTGCTATCTTGCTCCGCTTGCTGCAAAAATTCAGTTAAGCTATTTAATGCAGGCAAACCACCGCGTACATATTCAAGACGGGCGATTTTACTGGTGTTACGGCTCGCTGTTTGCATGGCATACGCATGACCTGCATTGGCAAGACGCGATTGCCAGCCCATTTGTTTTTGGGTCAGTAGCTCTTCCATCCGCGCATATTCAGTAAAAATAGTGTCGTTGAGTACTTCTTTAAGCAACTCAATCGCTTCAAATTTACGTGACAATGAGCGGGTAGCGACCACCAAAAAGCTATCCATTTTTTCGGGATTATCAGGTGACGTGCGCTGGCTGATTCTGACAGTCACACCGCTTGAATGACGTGCTTGCCGCGCTTGAAATGCCAAAGCATCGTGTTTGCGCGTGCCCACTTCGCTGATCAAACTCAGATACGTTGGTAAATCTGGGTGATTGATGAGCGCTTCATGTCCCTCTAGGGGCATAATCACTTGATAATAGTACAGACCGTTGGTGCCTGCTTCATATTCATACAACGTACTTGGCACACCGCTTAAAATGATATCGCGCTTTTTACCTGTTTTAAATTGAATTTGGGCAGGAATATCCGCCAATCCCACTTTGGGTAGCAAATCCACATCATCAGGCGTAGCTTGGCGTTCGGCAAGGGCTTTGGCTTGGCTGATGAGCGCATTACGGGTGTCATCGGTCAGTGCCGCTTCAATGGTGTCAAGTTTGGCTTGCTCATCCTTGGCTTGTTGCTCAGATTTGCTCGCATCAGGGATGAGTGTCAAGCGCACGCGGTGCGGATTGTCGAGCAAAAATTTGCGAATCAAATCGGCGATAAAATCAGGATTTTGTACTTGCTCACGTAGCCAGTTTAGGTTTTCATCGATATCCCACACATGCATGGGGTCGCCGTCGTGGATAGCAGTACTAAAGCCTTCTAGCATCAAATTTAGACCATATGGCATACTATCGCCACCGATATGACGTTGGTCGATTTCGATTTGGTGCAAAATGGTTTCAATCGCTTCACTGTCCACAGGCTGGTCCGCCACTTGTTTGAGTAAGTCCAAAATCCCTTGCTCAATGGCATCGCCATGCTCAGGCTCAGAGCCACGGACACCCGCATAAAACACCATCTGATAATGGCTGTCATCCAAGCCCAGTAGCGGCGTCGGGGCAGATGCCAGCGGATGGCTATCGAGATACGCCCGCAGCGGCGAACCTGCATGTTCAACCAATACGCCTTCAAGTAGTCGCATAGCCAGACGCTGCTTACCGTCTAAAATCGATGGTAATAACCATGCCATGACGTGGTGCGTTTGTTTGGGTTTCACCGTATCGACACTGTAAGTGTCGGTCACGCTGATTGGCGCGGTCAATGATTTTTCGAGTCGTGAGGCGTGTTTTTGCCCTCTAGCAAACGCTTTGCCTGCTACCGCCAATCCATCCTCATGGATACGGGCTTGGGTCTCTGCCACAGGGATATTGCCGAAGCTCATCACCACCGCATTGCTTGGGTGATAGTGACTTTGATGAAACTTGACCAAATCAGCGTGGGTCAGCTCGGTAATGGCAGCAGGCTCACCGCCAGAATTGTAGTGATAAGTGGTTGTGGGGAATAAATGACGCGCCAGCGTGTGATACAACTGGTCAATCTCGCCACTCATCGCGCCTTTCATTTCATTAAATACAATGCCTTTATACTGTGGTTTGCCGTCATCATCAAGCTCCACACGAATCCCTTCTTGGGCAAAATCGAGCGGATTTAAACTTGGGAAAAATGTCGCATCTAAATACACCGACAACAAGTTAAAATAATCTTGACGGTTTTGGGTGGCAAACGGATACGCCGTCCAATCTGCCGCGGTAAACGCATTCATAAACGTATTGAGCGAGCGCTTAATCATGCTAAAAAACGGGTCGCGCACGGGATATTTTTCAGAGCCACATAGACTGGTATGCTCCAAAATATGCGCCTCACCGCGGTCGGTCATCGGCTGGGTGCGAA
This sequence comes from Moraxella sp. CTOTU47616, assembly GCF_032017465.1. NCBI lineage: Bacteria > Pseudomonadati > Pseudomonadota > Gammaproteobacteria > Moraxellales > Moraxellaceae > Moraxella > Moraxella sp. CTOTU47616. The sequence continues at coordinate 13,881 of NZ_DALZPU010000007.1, read as the reverse complement.
AGCCAATCATAAAGGCATTTTCATCACTCGGGTGGGCGAGATGATAATGAATCAACCCAGTGGCGTTATGTTCGCTCACCAGCACATCAAGCGATAGCGCATCGATGCGCTCATGAGAGCGTAGGGTAAAAGCAGGGTGTAGAGTCAAATCTAAAGCAGAGTCGTGAGAAGTTGCGGGCATGAAGTTACCTGTGTGTCATCATAATATTTGTCAAAATTTATCAGCAAAACCAACGATAAAAACAAACAGAAAGTATAGCAGTTTTGTCGGATTTATTTTGAGTTAAATGGGGTCAAAACCTGCTTTATAAAGGCAAAAAAAACACAGATACCACAGATAACACAGCGCCAATCATTTGCCCGTGTCAGCCAATTTTCAGATATTAACTTTGACGGTTTTAATTTACAATGACACCACATTGAATTTAACTCATCTATTTTTTCCAAAATCGTTAAAAAGGAACCACAATGGCAAAAATCGTCGCCATCGGCAATGCGTTAGTCGACAGTGAATTTGTCGTCACCGATGCACAGCTTCACGCCACAGGCCTGACCAAAGGCAATATGACCCTAGCCAGTCACAGTGAGCAAGCTGACCTCATCGCCTCGCTCACCACGCAAAACATCACCGCAACCAAACAAGCCGGCGGTGGCTCGGCTGCCAACAGTATCTATGCCGCTGCAAGCCTTGGTAGCGATACTTTTTACGCTTGCCGAGTCGGTGAAGATGAGGCAGGGCGTTTTTATTTGGCTGATTTAAATGCCGCAGGTATCAAGACATCTACCAAGTCATTTGCTGATGGTACTACAGGCAGTTGTATGGTGATGGTGACCCCAGATGGCGAGCGCACCATGCAAACGCATTTGGGCACTTCAGCAGAAATCAGTGAAACCGATATTGAGTTTGATGCGCTCAATGATGCTGATTGGTTGTATCTTGAAGGTTATCTCGCTATGTCACCCTCGGTACAACAGGCGATTGCCCAGCTAAAACAACAAGCCAAAGCCAAAGGCGCTAAAATCGCGGTCAGTTTTGCCGACCCTGCCGTGGTCAAATTTGGTCGTGAAGGACTTGATGCGATGCTAGAGGGTGGCGTGGATGCGGTGTTTTGTAACTGTGATGAAGCGCAGCTATTTACCAACCAAACCAGTCATTCTCAAGCGGCAGCAGCGTTATTGTCAGTTGCCAATATGGCAGTGGTGACCAATGGCGCAGCAGGGTCAATCGTTGCCGTGCGAGACGATGTTTCACGTGAAACAAAATTGATTGACGTGGCATCGCTAGCCGTTGACCAAGTGCTAGATACCAATGGCGCAGGGGATAATTTTGCGGGCAGTTTTTTATACGCGCTATCGCAAGGCCATGCGTTGGCAGATTGTGGCAAATTAGCCAGTAGCGTCGCAAGTCAAATTATTCAGCAGTTCGGACCCCGTCTCAAACCGGCGCAATACCAAGCCATTTTCCAATCAACCTTAACATAGCACGTTGCTAATAAGGCGGATTTTGACAACCTATTTTGACAATCTAATAAAAAAGCCCTAGTTTTAGCTAGGGCTTGTGCTGATAAAGCTAATCAATTAAGCGGTTTCGTTGAACAGCTCACGACCAATCAGCATACGCCGTACTTCGCTGGTACCTGCGCCAATCTCATATAGCTTGGCATCACGCCAAATACGACCCAGTGGATACTCGTTGGTATAGCCATTGCCGCCAAAGATTTGGATACCTTCCCCTGCCATCCAAGTGGCTTTTTCCGCTGTCCACAAAATCACGCTGGCGCAGTCTTTACGTACTTGGCGCACATGGTCTGAGCCTAACATATCCAAGTTTTTGCCCACGGTGTAGAGAAAGCTGCGCCCTGCCTGTAAGGTGGTGTACATGTCCGCCACTTTACCTTGAATCAACTGGAATTCACCAATGGCTTGACCAAATTGTTTGCGATCGTGGATGTAGGGAATGACATTGTCCATCACCGCTTGCATCAGCCCAATGGGACCTGCAGCCAGTACCGCACGCTCGTAGTCCAAGCCACTCATCAATACTTTAACGCCGTTGTTAAGACCACCCAGAATGTTGTCGCTTGGCACTTCGACATTGTCAAATACCATCTCGCCTGTGTGGCTACCGCGCATACCGAGTTTGTCGAGTTTTTGCGCGGTATAAAAGCCTTTCATGCCTTTTTCTACCAAAAACGCGGTGATGCCTTTTGCCCCAAGCTCTGGGTTGGTTTTGGCATACACCACCATCACATCGGCATCCGGTCCATTGGTAATCCACATTTTTGAGCCGTTTAATACATATACGCCACCTTTGTTTTCGGCACGTAGTTTCATGCTGGTGACATCTGAGCCGGCACCGGGCTCACTCATGGCTAAGGCGCCGATGAATTCACCGCTGATGAGTTTTGGCAAGTATTTTTGTTTTTGGGCGTCTGTACCGTTGCGTTTGATTTGGTTGATACATAAATTGGAGTGTGCGCCATAGCTTAGCGCCACTGAGCCTGATGCGCGGCTGATTTCTTCCATCGCCACCATGTGCGCCACATAGCCCATGTCCACGCCGCCGTAGGTTTCGGGTACAGTGATGCCATGCAGCCCAAGCTCGCCCATTTTTTGCCACAGGTCCATCGGGAATTGGTCGGTGCGGTCAAGCTCGGCAGCGCGTGGGGCGATTTCGGCATCGGCAAAGGCTTTGACGGTTTCGCGTAGGGCGTTGATGTCATCGCCAAGTTGGTAATCGAGTCCTAAGTTCATAGTCATTCCTTGTTTATTAACTGACTGTTAAAGATTTACGTTTATTTAAAATCGCTGTTGCCACCTTTGAGCCGTTTTGTCTGCCCAAAAACGCGCTGATTTTTTGTCCGACATCGACCAGTTTGTCGAGGTCAATGCCCGTTTCAATGCCCATGCCATGTAGCAGATATACCACATCTTCGGTGGCAACATTGCCGGTTGCGCCTTTGGCATATGGACAGCCGCCAAGCCCTGCCACCGAGGTATCAAACTGCCATACCCCCATTTGTAATGCCGCTAAGGTATTGCTAAGTGCTTGACCATAGGTGTCATGAAAATGCCCAGAGATATTGTCAATATCAATATAACGCAAGGCAGCATCCAACGCTTTTTGCACCTTGATAGGCGTGCCCACGCCGATGGTATCGGCAATACCAATATGTTCAGCGCCAATGGCAACGAGTTTTTCTGTCACATAGGCGACTTTATCGGGGTGAATCTCGCCTTCATACGGACAGCCCACGGTGCAAGAGATGACACCGCGCACTTTGATGCCATGTGCTTTGGCGGCGTAAGCCACGGGGGAAAAACGCTCGATACTCTCAGCGATGGTACAGTTGATATTTTTTTGGCTAAAAGCTTCACTCGCTGAGCCAAAAATCACCACTTCATAATCGGCAAATTGGTCACGGTGGGCAAGGGCGGCATCAAAGCCTTTCATATTAGGTGTGAGCACCGAATATACCACGTCATCACGTTTGCTAATGTCATCTAATACCGCATCATTGTCCGCCATTTGTGGTACCCACTTTGGCGACACGAAACTGGTGGCTTCAAGCTTGCGCACCCCTGCATCAATCAAGCCGTTAATCAACTCAATTTTGACATCGCTGGGTACGGTTTGTTTTTCGTTTTGTAGTCCGTCTCTTGCGCCCACGTCGATGATTTTGACAAAATTTGGATAGTTCATGATTGGCTGTCCGTATCAAGTTTTAATAGCTCATCGCCATCGGATACCAAATCCCCTGCTTTGAACAGCAACTCTGCCACCGTGCCATTAGCAGGGGCATTGATGGTATGCTCAATTTTCATGGCTTCAATCACCGCCAAGGCTTGACCTTTTTTCACTTCATCGCCCACATTGACCCGAAACGCCACCACTTGACCTGGCATGGGCGATTTTAGGCTGCCGCCATCTTGGGGCTCGATGCCCACATGCGCCATGCTATCCACCAAGGTGATGACATCGCTGGCATGATTTGAGAACACATATACTTGCTCATTGTGTCGCCATGCCTGCATCTGTTGGCGCTTGCCGGCTGTTTCTCCGTCACTTAGCCATAGCGTGAAGGTATCATCGGCAGTGGGCAAATAACGAACATCGCCTTGATAGATGGGCGTGACAACGTCCGCGTCTTGTTTTTCCGCTTTGGCAATGGTGTTAATCGTTAGATGAAATGCCTGTTCCTTGGCTTGCTCGTTAATTTGGCTGATAACCGCACGTAGTGGCTTATCGTGATACACCAAATCAAACGGACGCTCATAGTGGCTATACGCGCGCCATGCGTCGGTTTTGCTAAAGGGGTCGTGGTTTTGGGTTTGCGCTTCTTGTGCAAGCTCTTTGACAATCGCGGTGGCTACTAACCAAGGTAGTTCACCACGCTGCTGTCCAAACAGTACGTCTTTTTCACGCTCAATCAATGCGGTATCAAGATTGGCATATTTGAACGAATCTGATTGCACCACGTGACGCAAAAACGCCACGTTGTTGGGCAGACCGACAATACGGGTTTCTGCCAAGGCTTGGTCTAGTTTAGCAAGCGCTTGCTCACGGGTTGGCGCATGGACGATGAGTTTGGCAATCATTGAGTCATAGTACGGACTGATGACATCGCCTTCGCGTACCCCATCATCCACGCGCACATCCGACATCCTAAACTCGCTGTGAGTTGGCGTGCGATAAACGTTTAGCGTACCTGTGGCGGGCAAGAAGTTGTTGTCTGGGTTTTCAGCATTGATACGCGCTTCAATCGCATGGCCATTAATGGTCAAGTCTGCTTGTTGTTTTGGTAACGGCTCACCGCTGGCAACACTCAGTTGCCATTCGACAAGGTCAGTACCGGTAATCGCTTCGGTGACGGGATGTTCTACTTGCAGGCGGGTATTCATTTCCATAAAGTAGAAATTCATGCCACCAAATTTATCTTCGGGTGAACACTCACGTTGCTCTACGATAAATTCAACCGTACCTGCCCCCACATAATTGACCGCTTTTGCCGCCGCGATCGCCGCCGCGCCCATCGCCTCCCGCATTGCCACGCTGACATTGGGGGCAGGGGCTTCTTCGAGCACTTTTTGGTGGCGGCGCTGTACCGAGCAATCACGCTCAAATAAATACACGTAGTTGCCGTGGCTGTCGCCAAAGACTTGAATTTCGATATGGCGGGGACGTAGGGCGTATTTTTCAATCAATACGCTGTCATTGCCAAAGCTGCTAATGGCTTCACGTTGACATGAGCCTAAGGCGTCAATAAAGTCTTCGGTTTTTTCAACTAACCGCATCCCTTTGCCGCCGCCACCAGAGCTGGCTTTGATTAGCACAGGATAGCCAATTTTGTCGGCCTCGCTATGCAAAAATTCGGGGTCTTGGTTGGTGCCATGATACCCTGGAATGAGTGGTACATTGGCAGCTTCCATCAAGCGTTTGGATTCGGCTTTAAGCCCCATCGCGGTGATGGCAGACGCTGGGGGGCCAATGAACACCAAACCCGCATCCACGCACGCTTGGGCAAATTCGTCGTTTTCACTCAAAAACCCGTAGCCTGGGTGAATCGCTTGTGCGCCTGTCTGTTTGGCAGCCTCCAAGATACGCTCCCAACGCAGGTAGCTGTCTTTGGGCGCAGAACCGCCTATATAAATGGCTTCATCACACACGGCTACGTGCTTGGCAAAGCGGTCAGCGTCGGAATATACCGCAACGGTACGCACGCCCAATTTTTTGGCGGTGGCTGCCACGCGGCAAGCAATCTCACCCCGATTGGCTATTAAGATTTTTGAAAACATAATCGTCCCTTTTTATTTTTTCAAGACCGCATCACCGCGAATCTAACTTGGCATACTTATAAAATTTGGCTTATAAAATCCAGCTTTTTACCTCAGTTATTTTATCTGCGTCATTCAAGCCAGCTTGGTTTACGTTTTTGCAAAAATGACTGTACGCCTTCTTTACCCTCGGCGGATGCGCGGATATCGGCAATGCCTGCAACGGTATCTTTGATTAACTGCTCATTAATCTCCGCAAATGCCACATCCTGCACCAGTTTTTTACACACCTTGACAGCATTTGGGCTAGCATTGACCAAGTGTTTGACCAAATTATCAAGGGTTTGTGTAAACTCTTCTTCATCCACCCGCTCATGGATAAAACCGATTCTTTTGGCTTCTTTGGCATCAAATACTTCAGCGGTTAAGAAGTACCGATGCGCGGCTCTTGCGCCCATCGCACGAATCACATACGGGCTAATGGTCGCAGGAATCAAGCCAAGTTTGACTTCACTTAAGCAAAAATTGGCGTTTTTAACGCTAATAGCGATATCACAAGCCGCAACCAGACCCATACCGCCGGCATACACATCGCCTTGAATGGCAGCGACAGTCGGTTTTGGACAGTGGTAGATGGTGGCTAGCATTTGCGCAAGCTTGCCTGCGTCTGCTAAGTTTTCATCGTGGCTATAATCCGCCATCGCGCGCATCCAGTTTAGGTCTGCCCCGGCACAAAAGGCTTTGCCATTGGCAGTCAATACCACCACACGCACTTCGTCTTGCGCAGCGCAAAATTGAAACACATCGGTCAGTTCTTGGATGACATCGTCATTAAAGGCATTGCGTTTGTCGGGGCGATTGAGTGTAATGGTCGCTACGTGCTGGTCAATGTCTAACAATAAGCTGTCATAAGTCGGTAATTTCATCGTGTTTTTCCTTTGTTTGTTAGGTAAAGTTGAAGCGTTTTTGATGGTTGCTCAATGGTGATAGAACAACCAACCAAGACTTCCGATTTTACACGCTGAAAATTACATTCTAAATACACCAAAGGTGGTGTCTTCAATCGGTGCGTTATAAGCGGCACTTAAGCCGAGTGCCAATACTTGACGGGTATCGGCTGGGTCAATCACGCCATCATCCCACAGTCTAGCCGAGGCATAATAGGGATGACCTTGCTCATCAAATTGCTGACGCACTGGCGCTTTGAACGCTTCTTCGTCCTCGCTTGACCAGTGCTCACCTTTGGCATGGTATTGGCTGCGTTTGACCGTTGCTAATACTGACGCCGCTTGCTCGCCACCCATCACCGAGATACGCGCATTTGGCCACATCCATAAGAAACGTGGACTGTAGGCACGACCACACATACCATAGTTACCCGCGCCGAATGAGCCGCCGACAATCACGGTAAACTTCGGCACTTTGGCATTGGCAACTGCCATCACCATTTTGGCACCATGACGGGCAATCCCTTCATTTTCGTATTTGCGCCCCACCATAAAGCCTGTGATATTTTGCAGAAACACAAGCGGAATTTTACGTTTGCAGCATAGCTCGATAAAATGGGTGGCTTTTTGCGCTGATTCGCTAAATAAAATACCGTTGTTAGCGATAATACCCACTGGCATACCTTCAATATGTGCAAAACCACACACCAACGTTGTGCCAAAGCGTGCTTTAAACTCATCAAACTCACTGCCATCGACGATACGTGCAATGATTTCACGGATATCAAAGGGCTTACGGGTGTCAGTTGGGATGATGCCGTACAATTCTTTGGCGTCGTATTTGGGTGGACGCGGGGTTTTTTGCGCGGTAGCGTGGTGGATGGGTGTTTTTTGTTGGTTTAAATTGCCGATGATGTTGCGCGCCAGTGATAACGCGTGCAAATCGTTTTGGGCAAGGTGGTCAACCACGCCTGACAGACGGGTATGCACATCGCCACCGCCTAAGTCTTCGGCGGTCACTTCTTCACCTGTGGCAGCTTTGACCAGCGGCGGTCCACCCAAAAAAATCGTCCCTTGATCTTTGACGATAATCGACTCGTCACTCATGGCGGGTACATAGGCACCACCTGCAGTACAGCTACCCATGACCACGGCGATTTGGGGAATGCCTTCGGCGCTCATATTGGCTTGGTTAAAGAAGATGCGACCAAAGTGATCTTTATCTGGGAATACTTCATCTTGGTTGGGTAAGTTCGCGCCGCCAGAGTCGACCAAATAGATACATGGCAAGCGGTTTTCTCGCGCGATTTCTTGCGCCCGTAAATGTTTTTTGACCGTCATCGGGTAGTAAGTGCCGCCTTTGACGGTGGCATCGTTACACACAATCATACAGTCAATACCAGCGACGCGACCAATGCCAGCAATCACGCCTGCGGCAGGGATATCGGCATCATACATGCCATACGCTGCCATCGGTGAGACTTCCAAAAATGGCGTACCGGCATCCAGCAAGCGCTCGACGCGTTCACGCGGCAATAGCTTACCTCGAGCCACATGTTTGGCGCGGGCGGACTTAGAGCCGCCCTGAGCAATGACCGCAAGTTTGGCTTTGAGGTCATCAACGATAGTTTGCATGGCAGCGGCATTGGCTTGAAATTCCGCGCCATTTGGGCTTAATTTACTTTGGATAACCGTCATTGTAAATCCTAATTCTGTCAAAGGGTGCAGCTAAATTGCTATTAGATGCCCTCTGTATTTATGTTAAGTTTTTGCTGAAGTTGAAAATTTAGAGTCCCAATTCTTGTGTCATCGCTTCCACGATTTTGAATTTTTGAATTTTACCCGTGACGGTCATTGGGAACTCGTCGACAAACTTCATGTAAGTCGGTACTTTATAGTGTGCAATGTGATCTTTACAGAAATCACGGATGTCTTGTTCGGTTAAGTTGCTGTCTTTTTTGGGGATAATCCAAGCGGCGAGGACTTCACCAAATTTTTTGTCGGGTACGCCCACGATTTGGACGTCACGGATTTTTGGGTGGCGATATAGGTAGTTTTCGATTTCAACAGGGTAAATGTTTTCACCACCACGAATCACCATGTCTTTACTACGTCCGACGATTTTGACATAGCCTTCTTCGTCCATGGTTGCCAAGTCACCGGTATACATCCAGCCATCGACAATGGCTTCCGCCGTTTTATTGGTGTCATTCCAATAGCCGAGCATGATTGAGTAACCTTTGGTACACAGCTCACCTGTCTCACCGATGCCAAGCGTTTCGCCTGTCTCTGGGTTGACGATTTTGACTTCTAGGTTTGGCTGTACCAGACCTACGGTTGAGACTTGTTTTTCAAGTGGTGTGTGCTGGTTGGTTTGACAAGATACGGGCGATGTTTCGGTCATGCCATAGGCAATGGTGACTTCTTTCATGTGCATTTGGTCAATCACGTGGCGCATGACCTCAATCGGACAGCTTGAGCCTGCCATGATGCCGGTACGTAAAGTCGATAAGTCATAATTGGCAAAGTCTGGGTGGTCAAGCTCGGCGATAAACATGGTCGGTACCCCATGCAGACCTGTACATTTTTCGTTTTGCACGGTTTCAAGTACGGTGATGGGGTCAAAGCCATCGTTGGGATACACAATCGTGCCACCGTGGGTCAAGATGGCAAGGTTGCCCAGTACCATGCCAAAACAGTGGTAGAGCGGGACAGGGATACACAGACGGTCATCGGCAGTGAAGCTCATGGCTTCACCGATGAAATAACCGTTGTTTAAAATGTTGCGGTGGGTAAGCGTCGCGCCTTTAGGCGTGCCTGTGGTGCCACTGGTAAATTGGATATTGATGGGGTTATTGGGGTTGAGCTTTTTGGCACGTTCCGCCACTGCCGGATCATCGGCATCGCCTTCGGCAATCCATGCCGAGAATTTTTGCATATAGCTAAAATCCTCAGTAGACTCTGGGCTGTCAATCCAGATGACCCGTTTGAGATTGGGTAATTGCACGAGCTCTAAATTTTGGTAGCTTTGGTGACGCGCCTCGGGGGCAAGCTCTTGAAGCATCACCGCGTAGTCGCTAGATCTGAAATGGCGCATCAAGACCAGCACTTGGCAGTCGACTTTGTTGATGGCGTATTCAAGCTCAAAGATACGATACGCTGGGTTGATGTTGACCAGTATGATACCGGCTTTGGCAGTCGCCAATTGCATGATGACCCATTCAACGTTGTTGTGTGACCAAATACCCACGCGATCACCTTTTTGCAGACCCATACGAATCATGCTGCTGGCTAGCTGATTGACTTTACGCTGTAGTTCGCGGTAGGTGAGACGAATGTTTTGGTGTGCGGAAATTAAGGCGTCTTTATCGGGGTGTTGTTCCACCATCTGATCAAAAAAATCACCAATGGTCAATTCTATCAGTGGTGTGACCGGTCCTTTATCATAGCTTTGGGTGAGTGGGGCGTTGGCAGATTTCGCACCCATTACGATGCGTGGCAGGGTTAGCACGTCTTTGGTCATGGTAGCATCCTTACTATCGTGTTTTTTATCGTGTTTTTCTATCGTTTTTTTGGGGGGTTTACTAAAGGTATTGACGAAAGCTAGTGAAAACCTCGTGCTTACCTAAGTAAAAAATTTTACCCACTGATTAATACCCAAGTATTCCTTGACTTAAAGTATTGTTATAAAACTCATTTCAATTCATTTTTTTTAAAATTTTTACCGTGTTTAATCATCAATATCTGACATATTAATCAATAAATTATGAACTTGTCAATCTAAAACGAGACAATCTTTATCGAAATAAAAATTATCTTTAGGCTAAAAAAATATTCGATACATATTCAATAGGTATTCAATGACCCTTACTACCCCTAAGCCAGCCACTGATTTGGCTGACCATAAAAAAACCCATCTCACTATGAAAGATGGGTTTGGGTGTCAACAGGGTAAAATGGGATAAATTATTTTTCGCTATAGAGTTTGATGCCGGTAGCAAAGGGGCATTGTTTTAAACGAGCGGCTTGTAGCATCGCATCACGTTGTCCCATGGCAATCGACAGATTATGACGGTTGCCGCCATTGATTGAGCCTAAGCCGACACTCACGGTAGGATAAATACCATGGCGATTGCCCGATACACCAATCCCGATACCTGAAGCTTGCAAACCTGTGCGCTGGTTGGCATTGGCATCAATGTATTGATTGACGCGCGTGTATTCATTGGCAAGCGCAACACAGTCATAGCTTTGGTAATTGTTGGCGGATACATATTCAGGAGTAGGCGTGGTCATACACCCTGTCAAACCTGCCGTGGCGGCCGTCGCTAAAAGTATTGAGCTAGCTAATTTTTTCATCATCCTACTCCCTTATGTTCACTGCTTTAGCCTTAAAATAGGTTGAGCGGTTTAACAAACGCTAGCGTCAAAATACCCATATAGGCAATAAAAGCAATCAACATACCTATTTTGGCTTGATTGGGCGTAGTGGTCTGGCGTGTGGCTTTGACAGTCGCTGAAATGGCAACGATGAGTAACACTATTTTGGCAATCAACCAATGCGGCACTATACCTGCGCCAAATAATGGCATCGCCGTCACCGCGCCTGTTAAAATCACCAAGGCATACATCACGTGGGCGCCGATTTTGGCAGATTTTGGCAAGCCTTGTCCTTTTGGTGCGGTAAATACCAACACGGCTTGCCACAAGAATAAGGCAATTAAAATCAATGCCATCAGCATATGTGCGTGTTTCATACATCAACCTTTTTTATCATAATATAGCGTAAATTAACTCAAGAGGTCTGTGGGTTTAGCTTATGTTGACACTCTTTTTTATCTGTATGTTACCCTGCGTTTTGTCCTGCGCAATTGGGACTTTCGGGAGATTGCCCAACCGCTTGCCATTCTGCTTGGGTATAAGCATGAATTGAAAACGCGTGAATTTGCCCACCGCCTTGTGACAGTAACGTATGGATAAGTCCATACACCAACTGATGACGCTGTACCAAGCGTTTGCCTGCAAATGCCTCACTGACAATGGTCAGTTTAAAATGGGTTTCTTTGCCTTCAAAATAGCCAGCATGGCGCATCGACTCGTTTTCTAGCTGATAGACACTGGGCTGTAACGTTTGCAAACGCGCTGTCACGGCATCGGCAATCGGGGTAGCAAGTTGACTCATGTCGTCCTCGGTTCACTGATTTTATTCATCAAAAATGGGTAGTCAATGACAAACCTAACTGGTCACCACTTACCGCATTTTAGCCATTTTAGCATAGTTTTAAGGTAGCCTAATCTATCAAATTGGTTTGAGGGGCAAAAATAATCTTGTGTCAATACCGCTCAATTTTTCTCTATGTTTGATGGCTCACTAGCTTCTATGATTCACTTCGACCAATATAGCAAGGATAAAATCCCTGCGGCAATTAACGGACCGACCGCCACCCCGCGAAACAATACCACCCCTGCTACTGTGCCAATCATCAGCCCCGTGACCACGTTGGGGTCAACTTTCATTAAATTCACCCCTCTTGCGCCCAGCCAAGTCACCAGCAATCCCACGGCGATGGCCAATAATGAGCGCCAACTGGCAAAAGAGGTCATCAAGGCTTTGCTACTGACTTGCTCGGAGGCGATAGGCGCAATGACCGCAATGGTGAGCAGCAAAATACCCAAGTTGAGTCCATATTGTTGAATATAAGAAAAGATAGGTTGGTTGTTGGGTAAAAATTTGATGATAATTAGCGCAGTCGCACTGACCCAAATCGTGGGATTGTGCACAAAAATACCGCAGCCCAAAATGACGAACAAGACTAGCAAATTAATATCAAGCTGATTCATGAATTTACCCTATAGCGGTGACCAAACGCTTATTATGCCACTGACGATGCCACTGTGCTGTTGAGATAGTTAAAAAACTTCAATCAATCGGTTTTTTTTGACAACTTGTTAGGCTTGCTAGATAAATTGATGGGTAGGTAGATTGTTGAGTAAATTGATGGGCGGTGGATTATTAGGTATCAGCAAATTTTTAATCAACCCAATATTTGTCTTACTAAATTTGCGCACTAAAAAAGCCAATATCAACTCAATATTGGCTTATAAAATACGAAGTTAACATTAACGCTAACGGCTTTGTTGGTACAATGGCATCACACGTGGCAATAATGATTGAATGGTGGCAATACGTGTTGAGCTCACCGGGTGGGTACTTAAAAACTGAGGTGGCTCGCCGCGACCGCCCGCACTCTGCATTTTACGCCATAGGCTGACTGCTGCATTAGGGTCGTAACCTGCCCGTGCCATCAGCTCTAGCCCCATCAAATCAGCTTCCGTTTCTTGGGTGCGGCTATTGGGACGGGAAATACCCAAATCCCCCGCTAAACCTGCTAACTGTGCCTGTCCTTGAGATAGCCCTAATACACTCGCGGCAATACCAATCCCTGTTTGGGTCGCCACCTCACGCGATAGACGCTCACGGGTATGCTCACGTAATGCATGCGCCATCTCATGACCCATGATGGCAGCAATCTCAGCATCGGTTAGACTCAAGCGATCGATAATCCCTGAGTAGAAGACAATTTTACCACCGGGTAATACGTGTGCATTGAGCTCATTACTTTTAATGACATGCACTTCCCAAGACCATTGTCTTGCATCGCTGCGATAGGCACCTGTCTGCGCAATCAGACGCTGAGAAATTTTCTGTAAACGCGCCAACTGTGCCGGATTGGTATCAAGTAGACCTTTCGCACGGGCAGCGGCAATTTCTTGTTGAAAAGCTTGATTTGAAAGTTGTTGCACCTGCTGATCGGATACTACCAACAACTGATTACGGTCGACGCCAATCGCCCCCGTATCAGTGGTGGTTGAGCAACCTGTGGCACCTACCGCAATGACCGATGCCGCCAAACTTGGCATCATAAGTTTTTTTGAAATTTTCATCTTATCGTTATCTCCAAATACAGCAAAAAGGACCAAGAGAAATAGCAAGTTTAAACGCATTATAGCGAAGTCATTAAAAAACAATCTGCTGAGATTTGCAGTAATTGCGTAACGATAGATACATGGTGTGTTTCAGAGTGTGATAAAAAAAACTAATAATTACCCCACTCTCAACACTTTTAAGCGGGGTTGAAACAAAGAAGGCATGAACTTA